>JASHUL010000128.1 GCA_030039995.1 Thermoplasmata archaeon | reverse complement strand
GGTCAGAGACCGCGGACCCGTCGGACCTCGGCGGTGAGCGCGGGGACGATCTGGAAGAGGTCTCCGACGATCCCGTAGTCCGCGACCCGGAAGATCGGGGCGGAGGCGTCGGAGTTGATCGCCACGATGACCCGCGAACTGATCATCCCGACGATGTGCTGGATCGCGCCCGAGATCCCGATCGCGATGTACAGCTGCGGGGAGACGGCCCGGCCGGTCTGACCGACCTGGAACGACGTCGGACGCCATCCCGCGTCCGTCACGGCCCGCGACGCTCCGACCGCCGCGCCGAGCGACGCGGCGAGCTCCTCGACCAGCCGGAAGTTCTCGGGGGCGCGGACGCCGCGACCCCCCGAAACCACGATGGACGCGTCCGTGAGGCCGGGCCCGCTCCCGCGGGTCGCCGCGACGACCCCGGTCCGCTCCGGCGCAAGGAGCGCCGGCGGCACCTCGCCCGCGGGGAGCGCATGGACCGTGCACGGGGTCGGCGCCTCGCTCGGCGCGGGGAACGCGTGCGGCCGAAGTGCCACGACGTAGCGACCCCCGAGGAGAGCCCGCGTCTCGGTCGCCCGTCCGCCGAAGACCGGTCGGCGCACCCGCAGGCTTTCGTCCGTCCACGTAAGCTCCGTGACCCCGGTCGCTCCGGCGGCGTCCCATCGAACGGCAAGGCCTCCGACCAAATCCCGCCCGAGCGTCGAGCCCGCCACGACCACGACCGTCGCCCCCGAAGCGGCCGCCGCGGCCACGACCGAGGGGATCCGCGCTCCGACCGGGGCGCCGTCCAATCGAGGGTCGTCGACCGCGTACGCCTCCGCGACGCCGAACCGACCGAACTCATCGGCCACGGCCCGGGCCCCCGACCCGGCGACGAAACCGACCACGGTCCCGGGCAGGGACCGGGCCACGCCGAGGGCCTCCCGCGAGGCGGCAGCGAGGTGGCCGTCCTGCACCTCCCCGACGACCAGCACGGTCGGGCTCACGGGAACACCTTCGCTTCCTCCCGGAGGATCCGGACGAGTTTCTCCGCCGCCTCCTGGGGGGTCCGGTACTCGATCATCTTCGCACCGGTGCGGGGGGGCGGAAGCTCGAACTTTTCCGGTCGACTTTCGCCGCCCGTCCCCGCGGCGGCCGTGGCACGACCGATCGTCGCCTTGCGCGACTTGAGGATCGCCGGGAGCTTCGCGGTCCTCGGGTCGTTCCACGCTTGCTGCAGTCCCACCACGAACGGCGTCGGCGAAGTCCAGCTCTCGAGCCCCGCTTCGACCGGTCGCTGGAACCGGAACCGGGAGGTCGCCGCGTCCCATCGAAGGTCCACGACGCAACTGAAATCCGGGACGCTCAGGAGCGCGCCGAGCGCCGATGCGACCAGCCCGCTCTCGTCGTCGCCGGCCTGCTTGCCGCACAGCACAAGGTCGTGCGCGAGCCCGGCGATCGCACCCGCGAGCGCGCGCGCCGCAACGATCGGGTCGCCGGTCGCGTCGGGGCCCGAGTCGACCCAAGTCGCCTGGTCGCACCCGAGCGCGACCGCGGACCGCAGGACCTCCTCGGTCCGGGGGGCCGGACCGTAGGCGACCGCGTGGACCTTCGTACCCGGGACGGCTTCCTTCAGGAGCAGCGCCTGCTCCACCGCGGACTCGTCGTAGCCCGCCAGGACGAACTTCACCGCTTCCGGGTCCAGCGTGCGGCCGTCCGGGCTGGCCCGAAGCCGGGTCTCGGCGTCCGGCACCGGCTTGACGCAGACGACGATCTCCACGCCGGCCCCCGTTCAGGCGTACTCGAGCAGGAGTTCGCGCGCGATGACGGTGCGCTGGATCTCGTTCGCTCCTTCGTAGATCTGCGTGAGCTTCGCGTCGCGCAGGAGCTTCTCCACGGGGTACTCTTTCATGTATCCGTAGCCGCCGAACGTCTGGATCGCCTCGTCGGCGACGTGGAGCGCCGCGTCCGAGGCGAAGCACTTCGCGATCGATGACTCGAGGGTTCCCTTCGCCCCCCGTTCGATCGTCCAGGCCGCGTGCCAGGTCAACAGGCGCGCGGCGTGCACGGCCTGGGCCATGTTCGCGAGCTTGATCTGGATCGCCTGGTGCTCGGCGATCGGTTTGCCGAACGTCTGGCGCTTCAGGGCGTACGCCGCGGCGTGGTCGAGCGCCGCCTGAGCGATACCGGTCGCGAGCGCGCCGATCGGGGTCCGCGTCTGGTCGAGGGTCCGCATCGCGAGCGAGAACCCCTCGCCCTCCTCGCCCAGGCGGTCCGCGGCCGGCACCCGAACCCCGTCGAACCGTACGGTGCTGGTCGACGAGGCGCGATGGCCCATCTTCTCCTCGTCCTTCCCCGGCGTCACGCCCTCGGCGGACCGGGGAATGGCGAACGCGGTGATCCCCTTGTGGCGGAGATTCGGGTCGACCGTGGCGAACACGGTGTAGAGCGAGGCATGCGGGGCGTTGGTGATGAAGCACTTCTCCCCGTCGAGCACGTAGCCGTCGCCGTCGCGCCGGGCGCGGGTCTTCAGTCCCCCGGCATCGCTCCCGCCGGACGGTTCCGTCAGGCAGAACGAGGCGAGGTGGTACTCCGCGCAGAACGGCTTCAGGATCCGGTCCTTCTGTTCGGGCGTCCCCCCGAGGAGGATCGGCTCGAGGGCGAGACAGTTCGCGATCACCGAGGTCGTCATCCCTCCGCACGCGTGCGCGAGTTCCTCGACGATGAGGCACTGGTCGACCGCTCCGAGCCCGCTGCCCCCGTACTCGGTCGGGACGTTGAGATTCATCAGCCCGAGCTCGTACGCCTTGCGGTAGATCTCCTCGGGGAACCGACCGGTCCGGTCGCACTCGGCGGCGTGCGGAGCCATCTCCGAGCGTGCGAACCGGCGGGCGAGGTCGCGCAGGCTCTGCTGCTCGGGCGAGAGCGAGAAATCGGGCATGCGCACCGGGCGGGCGGACGACGAGCACCCGCTATATCACGGCTTGGGTGGCGTCAGCCGTGGCCCGCGATTCTCGGCGAGCGAAGCGACGCCGGGCAGCCCCCGAGACGGTCGTCGGACCGTACGCCCGGATCGACCGCGACCGCGGCCGTCGCGTCGGCGTGCCCGAAGTGGTCTGGGCCGAGGGGAAGACCGTAGAACACCTGCTCGGGATCGTCCGCGCGCTCCACGCCGACGGTGCCGGAGCGATCCTCTCCCGACCGACCCCCGCGCAACGGAACGCCCTCGGACGGGAGGCGAAGTCCGGTCGGCCGCTCCGGTTCCTCGCCCACGGTCGGGTCGTCCGGTTGGACGGGCCGCTGGGCGTGCGCTATCGGGCCGGTACGGTGGGCATCGTCGCGGCGGGAACGAGCGACGTCCCGCTCGCCGAGGAGTCGCGGAGCGTGCTCGAGGAGCTCGGCGTTCGCTGCGTCACGGCGTACGATGTCGGCGTCGCGGGGCTCCACCGGCTCCTCCGGGCGGTGCGTCGGCTCGAACGTCAGCGCCCCGAACTCTACCTCGCCTTCGCCGGCCGAGAAGGCGCGCTCCCCACCGTGCTGGCGGGACTCGTCCACGCCCCGGTCGTCGGGGTGCCGACCTCGGTCGGCTACGGGCGGGGGGGTCGTGGGCACGCGGCCCTGAACGCCATGCTGCAGTCGTGTGCCCCGATCGCGGTCGTGAACATCGACGGGGCGGTCCCGGCCGCGCTCTTCGCGGCGCAGCGGTTCGCCCTCCGTCCTCCGCCCGGTCGCTCGCGCTCGCCGAGGTGAGGCGCTGCGCGTCTCCCCCGCCGGCCTCCGGGGGGATGCAGAAGGGTTTTTCTGACCCACGAAACCTTCGCGACCCGTGGCCCCCCGACCGGTCCTGAGCGATGACGAGGCCGAGTCCGAGCGCGAGCATCGGACCCGCCTCCGCGCGATCGACGCCCGGCTCCGGTCGCTCGACGAACGGCGCGGCGCGCTCATCGCCGAGATGCGCAAGCTGTCGGCCGAGCAGAAGGAGCTGTTCGACCGGCGCCAGACGCCCCAGGACGAGGTCCAGCGGCTGTACGACGAGCACGGAGCGCTGGGAAAGCGGATGGCGCAGCTTCGGGGGGAGCGAGACGCCGCGCGCCGGAAGTTCGAGGAGGCGGTGGTCGCGCTGCGGGAGCTCAAACTGACGTTCGCGCCCGGCGAGCGTCTCCGGCCCGAGGCGATCCGACGGGAGATCGCGACCCTCGAGCACCGCCAGCAAACGCGGGCCCTGCCGCTCGATGAGGAGAACGCGTTGATCGCCCGGCTCCGGCTACTGCACAAGGACCTGAAGACGGCGGAAGCACAGACCGCCGTGGTGGCGAACCACGAGCAGCAGCGCAAGGAGGGCGAAGCGCGCATCGCCGCCGCCCGGGCCGAGATCGACCGACTCGGCAAGGAGAGCGCCGAGACCCGCGGCCTCCGCGACACGAAGATGACCGAAGTGCGGGCGAAGCTCGTCGCCGCCGGGGGGCTCGTCGCCGAGCTCCGGGCGAAGGGCAAGGCCCGCTCCGAGGTGATGACCCAGGTCGATGGGGTCTCCCGGGAGATCGCCGAGCTCGAGCGCGAGGGTCGGCGGATCCTCGGCGAGATGCGCGCCCGACGGGAGGAGGCGCGGCGCACCGTCCGCGCCTACGCGCCGAGCCGGAGCCGGCCGGCGACATCGATGATCGACGCCGCGGCGGACGCGCAACTCCAGGAGCTGATGAAACGCGGGAAGGTCACGCTCGGCGGCTGACCGGCCGGACCGTTACGCGGGCCGGAAGATGTCGACGACCGTGACGACGAAGATCAACGTTTGTCCGTCGACCTCAGCATTGTAGTCCGCGACGTAGGTGTTGTTCGATAGGTTCACGCTCGAGACGGTGAACGTCGACGTGCCGCAGGTGTCGGTCGCCGCATGACCGAGGACCAGACCCGCCTGAGCGGGAGAGAGCTGGCTGGTCAACGTGATCGTGGTGGCCGTGAGGTTCGAGACCAGCACCGGCCACCCCGACGGGTTCACGGTCATCCCGAGCGTCGGGAGGTTTTCGTAGGTGACGGAGCTCGAGTTCACGCTCAGCACGAGGTCCGGCCAACCGTAGACCGGGTCGGTGTAGACCGTCCCCGAGACGGCCGACACGTTGCCGAAGGTCGAGCGGAAGACGTTCGGAGCGAGCGTGACGACCACGGGGGTCGTGGTCACGAGCGGCTGCGTCACGAAGCACGAGCTGTTCACAAAGCTGTAGCCGAGCGCCGGTGGGACGGTGATGTAGTGGGTGCGGTTCCCCGTCAGCCCGAGCAGTCCCTGCCAGAAGCCGGTGACGACCCCGCCGAACGTCGTGTTCCCGATCGTGTAGCCGTCCGACGGGGCGTTCGGTCCGACGTACACGCCGAGCGGCGTGTAGTCGCTCGGAGAGCCGCCCCGCGAGCTGTACTGCAGCGATTTCGGCCAGGAGACGTTGTTCAGCGCGACCGAGTACTCCGACGTGTCGAAGACGCGTCCCTGTTGGGGGCCGTTCGCGAACAGCCCGATGTAGTTCACCGTGACGTTGTCCCCGACCGCGACCGTCAACGTGCCGGCGGCCGGCGGGCGGTGGTTCTCGTAGTAGACGAGCGCCGCGCCGCCGATCCCGGCGGCGAGGACGATCACCACGAGGACGAACGTCCAGAACGCCGACGGTTTCGATTCGGCCATCGCCCTACCGGTCTCCGAGGAGGGGGGTCAGCTCGTCGCTGGTCTCGTCACGGAATCGGAGAGACAGGTGTTCCTCATTCCCCCGCGCCTCCGAGCCCGGGGCCTATATATAGCCTCACGAACGGCGCGCGCCCGGACCCGCTCACGCACGCCGAAGCTTGCCGACGATCGGCTCCTCGACGACCCCTTCTTCCTCGAGGCGGCTCAGCATCGACTCGGCGCGACCGGCGATGACGCCCTGGGCTTCGAGGCGGGTCATCACTTCCTTGAGGTCGGCGTAGCCGTCCACGGAGACCTCCGCGATCTCGTCGACCAGGTCGAGGAAGACCGACTCCTCCGCGCGCTCGGCGGCGGTCGGGACGGGGGGCGCCGCGCGGGGCGGCGGGGCCCGAACGACCGTCACGGTCGAGGGGACGGTCGCGGTCGAGGGCGGGGCGGCGACCTCGCCCCCAACGCGTCGCACCGCGGCCGCGAGCTCCCGACGGAACGCACCGCGGTCGACGTTCGGGTACCGGCGGAGCGCGTCGTGCGCGCCGCGAGCCCATCCGACCGGCACGCCGTCGGCCCGCAGCTCCTCTTCGGAGGTCGACGGGCGGTGTTCGATCCGCTCGACGAGGTCGAGACGGTCGAGGGTCTGCCGGATCGTGTCCGCGAGGAACTCCCGCTCCTCGGTCTCGGAGATCGAACGCACCCCCTCCGCTCGGACGGAGACGTAGCCGACCCCATCGCGCCCGCGATAGAGGTGGAGCTTTCCCACGACGAGCGCGGGACGCGTCTCCCGAGCGTTCCTCAGCTGGGCCATGGCGCGGGGTTGGAAGCTCCCGGCGGTGACGGCGACGGCCCCCGTCGGGTCGGAGAGCCGCGAGCGCCAGAAGGCGGACGTGTCGTCCCGACCGATCGATTCGGCGGGCGAGAGGCTCCCCGCGATCAGCACCCGGTTCATCCGCGCCCCGAACGGGGAGACGAGGTAGCTCGCTTCGCGCTCGCCGGCGGCTCGCTCCTCCTCGAGCGAGCTCTCGAGCTCCCGCGCGCAGACGCGCCAGGCCGGCTCCCGCCGCGCCATCAGCCCGCCCCGCCGAGACGGGCGGCGAGTTCTGCGGCCGCGGTCTCGAGGTCGACGTCGACCGTTTCGATCGTCTCGGGTTGGATCGTGATCCCGAAATCGTCGCGGGTCCCCTGGCCGCGCACGCGCAAGCGTCGGCCGAGCGCCGCCTCCCAGAGCTGCTCTTCGAGCAGGGACGGGTCGGGCTGCTCGCGCAAGCGAGCTCGGGCGTCCGCGAGCGTCACTCCCCAGAGCCGTTCGGTGTCGGCGCGTCCGACGTTCACGGTGACCGCCCCGGTGCCGTCGTCCAGGACGAGCCGGGCCCGAAGGTCCGGTTGCCCCTCGACCTGGCCGTGGACGCGGCAGATCCCGTTCTTCACCGACCGCCGACACGTCGGGCAACGGTAGACGAGACCGCTCGGCGGGAGGAGGCCGACCACGACGCCCTCGACGGCGAGGGCGTCTCCGCCGCCCTCGTCCTCGACGCGCGCGATCGACCGCGGTCCGGACCGGAGCAGCTCCGCGGGGTCGGGCAGGTCACCCCCCTCGACGCGGGAGACGGTCGACCGTTCGTCCAGCACGAGCTGGGGTCGCCCGCGGAACGGACGGAGGTAGCCGCCGGCGACCTCGATCGCTTCGCCCGCCGCGAGCTGGAAATCGCTCCACGACGAGAAGGCGATCGCTCCGCTCCGGTCCGCGAGGAGACCTTCGTGCACGATACGACGTTCGACGCCGACCGTCACGGGCTTCGGCTGGACCCGGACCACCCGGACCCGGAGTCGGAAACCTTCGTCCCGGGAGGCGAGTTCGTGGACCGTCCTCAGAGGGAACTCCTCCGGCGACACCCGAGGCAGCTCGGCCGGGCTGGCCGGTTCGACGCGGGTCTTCCAGCTGAACGTGAGTTCGGGCCGCCCGCGGAACTCGCGGACCTCGGCACCGACCGCCCGGAGCACGAGACCGCGTTCGATCCCTTCGCGGGGAGGGTCCCACCAGGTGAACCGGACCGACGCGGTCCCGTCGCTCAAGAGCCCCGAGAGCAGCGGTCGACGCCCGCCGTCCGAACGTCGCGTCACCTCCCGGCGCTCGGCCGTGAGGACGCGCGCGACGACCTCGACCGGCGAGACGCCCACCTGGAGCTCCCGGAGCCGTACTTCGGGAACGGACCCGGGAGCGTCGGGGCTCGCCATCGAACGGACTCCGGTCCGGGGAACCGTGGGGTTCGATAAAAGCGACCGCGTTCGCGCGGTGCGTGAAACCAGCGCTTCGCAAGCTATTTGCGTTCGGCCCGCTGACTCGCTCCGGTGGCCGAGAAGTTCGTTGCGCGGGTCGACCGGCTGCTCAAGGCCCGCGACTCGCTCGTCTGCGTCGGACTGGACCCGGACCCGGCCCAGATGCCGAAGCCGCTGCGGCGGCTTCCGCTCTCCCGGCAGCTCGACCGCTTCCTGGACGGGGTCGTCGAGGCGACGCTGCCGCACGCCGTGGCATACAAGATGCAGATGGCGTTCTACTTTCGTTACGGTCCCGCCGGTTTCACCAGCCTCGCACGGGTCGCGCGTCGGATCGGGCCGACGCGGCTGCGGATCCTCGACCTGAAGGCGAACGATATCCCGAACACGATGCATCTCCTGCGCGACGGCGCGTTCAAGTCGTTCGGCTTCGACGCGATCACGGTCACCCCCTGGATCGGCTGGGACTCGGTGCTCCCGTTCCTGGAGGACCCGTCCCACGGGATCTTCGTCGTCGCCCACTCCTCGAACCCCGGGGCGCCGGATTTCCAGGAGATCCCCACCCCCCGGGGTCCGCTGTGGCTCGCGGTGATCGGGGAGGCGCGTCGTCTCGCGCACGCGCACGGGAACGTAGGCGTCGTCCTCGGGGCGACGTTCTCCGACGCGTTCCGGGCCGCCCGGTCCCTGCTCGGCAACTCGATCCCGATCCTCGTCCCCGGGGTCGGGGCGCAGGGCGGGTCACTCTCGACCGCGGTCCGCGACGGGGTCGACGCCCACGGCCGGGCGCTGCTCGTCAACGCCTCGCGCAGCATCACCTACGCGTCGTCGGGGAACGACTGGAAGAAGGCGGCGGGTGCGGAGGCGGCGCGGCTCAAGGTCCAGATAAATCAGCTGCGTGCAGGTCTGCGTACAAACTGAGCAGCTGGCCCGCGACGGTCGCGAGACCGTACCGCTCCTCGGCCCGCTTCCGTCCGGCCGCCCCCATCGCCCGCGCGAGCGCCGGGTCATCGAGGAGCACCCGGACCTTCGCGGCGAGGTCGTTCGCGAGCAGCGGTTCGGCGAGCAGGCCCTCGCGCCCCGGCTCGATCACCTCGCGGACGCCGGGCATGTCGGCGATCACGACCGGGAGGCCGACCGCCATCGCCTCGGCGACCGCGAGACCGAACCCTTCGAGCCGGCTCTGGGACGGGAAGACGAAGACGTCCGCGAGCGCGAGATAACGCGGCAGGTCGTCGTCGGGGACCGACGCACAGAACCGGACGCGGTCGGAGACCCCGAGCCGGTGGGCGAGGTTGACCAGGCTCGGAAGGCGGGGCCCGGCGCCGACCACGAGCAGCACCACGTCCTCCGGGAGCAGCGTGAGCGCCTGCAGGATCACGTCGACCCCCTTGTGGGGGACGAGCCGGCCGGTGAACGCGAGCACCCGTTTGTCGTCGAGCCCCAAGTTCGTCCGGATGTCGGTGGACGGGAGTCCGGGGCGGAACCAGTCGAGGTCCACCACCGAGGGGATCACCGCGAGCTGCCGACCCCGGAGCATCGCGCTCGTCACCCCGTAGCTCCGCGTGTGGACCACGATCCGCTCGACCCGCCGTAGGGTCGGCGGCAGGAACACGCGTTGGTAGAGCCCGGCGAGCATCCGACCCGCGACTCCGGCGAGGTAGAGGTCGCAGTGGTACGTCAGGCAGACCGGCACGTTCCGGCGGCCCAAGGCCCGCGTCGCGAAGTAGGAGGTCAGTGGAGGTGGGTAGTGCAAGTGCACGACGTCGGCGTCCAGCTCGCGGAGCCGACGGGTCGTGCCGACGTCGAACGGCGTGTTGAACGCCATCCCGAGTGTGCGGGTCCGCACGATCCGGTACCCCTCGACGCGTTCGTCGGCCGGGAGCGACGCCGAGTAGCGGGACGTCACGACCGTCACGTCGTGGCCCTCGCGCGCGAACTCGCGGGCGAGGCTCCGGACGTGCGATTCGACCCCGCCCGCATGGGGGTGAAAGAACGGGCTGACCTGAACGATGCGCACGGCGGGATTACCGCCTCCCCGTCTTTACGGGCATCGGCCGTCGCGAGGGCGGGGGCCCGGTTACGCTTCCGTGGGACGGCGCCGTCCGGCGAGCGGCGCGGACTCGCGCGATTGGAGCAGACCGTCGGCCCCGAGCGTCGCGATCTCCAGTCCCTTCATCGCCTCGCCGAGACCGGTGGAAACGCGGGCGACGACCTCGGGGCGGTCGTACTGCGTCGACGCCTCGACGATCGCCCGGGCGACCTTCATCGGCTGTTGCGACTTGAAGATCCCGCTGCCGACGAACAGCCCGTCCACACCGAGCATGCGGCAGAGCGCGGCGTCGGACGGCGTCGCGATCCCTCCCGCGGCGAAGTTCACGACGGGCAGCCGGCCGAGATCGCGGACCTCGTTCACCACGCCGACCGAGACGCGTTCCTTCTTCGCCCAGGCCGCGACGTCCTTCGCGGGCAGCTTGCCGACCGTCTCGACCTCGCCCGAGATCTGTCGGATGTGGCGCACCGCCTCGACGACGTTGCCGGTGCCGGCCTCGCCCTTCGTGCGGATCATCGCCGCGCCCTCGTCGATCCGGCGGAGCGCCTCGCCGAGATTCCGCGCCCCACAGACGAACGGCACCTGGAACGCCTTCTTGTCGACGTGACGGAACGGGTCGGCGGGCGTCAGGACCTCGGATTCGTCGATCATGTCGACGGCGAGCGCCTCCAGCACTTTCGCCTCGGCCGTGTGGCCGATCCGGCACTTCGCCATCACCGGGATCGATACCCGCTCCCGGATCTCTCGGATCTTGAGCGGGTCGGCCATCCGCGCGACACCGCCGGCGGCGCGGATGTCCGCGGGCACGCGCTCGAGGGCCATCACCGCGACGGCCCCGGCTTCCTCCGCGATCGCCGCCTGGTCGGCGGTCGTCACGTCCATGATGACCCCGCCCTGCTGCATGCGGGCAAAGCCCCGCTTCACGAGCTCGGAGCCGAATCGTAGTTTCCCTAGTGAGTCCGCCATGGCCCGGGTCGTCCTTCGAAGCACCACGGAGGGGATAAGGGGAGCGCCGCTGGACGGTCGTTCACCGGCAAACGTTAATCCCCGGGTCCCGTTGGACGTTCGGGTAGGGGGAGCTGGTCACCGGCTGAGAGGACGAGGCGTGCCTCGTCGACCCCAAGAACCTGATCGGGATAATGCCCGCGAAGGGAACAGGATGCGGCACCTGAAGGCTCTCTCCGTCGACCGGCGGAGGGTGTGACATCGGACGTACCGAGCGCTCCGCCCCATCGCGTCCGCCGCCCGGGACGGGTCGGCCGAGCGATCGTGGCGATCGTGCTCGCCCTCGCCGTGGTGCTCGGAGCTTACGGCGCCTACGAGTACGTCGTCGCGCAGCCGCCCGCGGGAGAGACCGCGCTCGTGATCTACACCTACCCGAGCCTGCTCGGGGGGACCGACTGCGACCCTTCCGACTTCTCCAGCGTCTTCGGACCGTTCGAGCAGGCCGAGCACGTCCAGGTCGATCTCGAGTGCCCCGCCGGAACGCTCCTGAGCACGCTCGTGTCCCAGGAGGGATCTCCCGGAGCGGACCTCGTGCTCGGCCTGGACGAGCTCACGACGCCGGTGGCGGAAGCGGACGGCCTGCTCGTCCCGTACGCCCCGCCGAACCTCGAGAACGTCTCCCCTGCGATCGTGGACGAGCTGAGCCCGGACGACGGCGCGGTCCCGTACGAGTACGGGTACCTCGCGATCGACTACAACACCACGTTCGCGGAGAGCACCGGTGGGGCGGTCGCCACCGCGACGTTCCCGGAGTTCACCGAGAACGCCAGCTGGGCGCGGGGCCTCCTGACCGAGAACCCCGAGTACGACATCACGGGAGAGGAGTTTCTCGTCTGGCAGATCGAGTACTACGAGAACGTGCTGCACGAGAACTGGCAGACGTTCTGGCAGGATGCCTGGGCGGAGGGGATGCCGAACCCCGCCCCCGACTGGGGCACCGCCTTCTCGGAGTTCTCCGCCGCCTCCGGCGGACCTCCGATGGTCGTCAGTTACTCGACCGACCCCGCTTACGCCGCCCTCTACGGCGACGGCGGCCAGTTCAACTCCACGGTCTCCTGGTGGAACGGTACCGAGTACGGGTGGCGAACGATCTACGGGGTCGGGATCGTGAAAGGTTCCCGCCACCTCGCGCTCGACGAGGCGTTCGAGAATTGGTTCCTCGGTGGCACGGTCCAGGCGCAATTGCCGGAGAACGAGTGGGAATATCCGGCGAACGAGACCGTGCCGCTACCGTCCGTCTTCTCGGCGGCGCTCAACCCGGCGGGGATCGTCGCGCTCAACGGTGACGTGACCCCGGCCGAGGTCGCGAGCGACCTGCCCGGGTGGGTATCGGATTGGCTCTCGCTCGCGCCCGGGACCGCATGAGGCGCCCGTCCCGGGACCTCGCGTTCCTCCTCCCGGTGCTCGCGTTCGTGACGCTCTTCGCGCTCGTGCCGGTCGCGTGGTTGTTCTTCCGTTCGGTGTCGGCGGCGGGTGGCGCGGGCGCGCTCGCGATCCTCGGGGCTTCCGCGAACCTTCGCGCGGTCGACAACTCGCTCGTGCAGGGCGGGCTCTCGGCCGTGCTCGCCGCCGCCGTCGGCTACCCCGCGGGCGTCTTCCTGGGCCGGTACGCGTGGCCGGGGCGAGCCGCCGTCCGAGCGTTCCTCCTGGTTCCGTTTCTGCTGCCCAGCCTGGTCGTCGTGTTCGGTGTCCTCGACCTCTTCGGACCGTCCGGTATCGTTACCGGGGTCGTTCCCGGGCTCTCGTGGCTCGGCGCGGGGTTGCCCGCGATCGTCGTCGCGAACCTCCTGTTCAACGTGCCGATCGTGGTCCTCTTCACGGCGGTCGGCTGCGAGGGGAGCTCGCGGGCGCTCGAAGACACGGTCGCCACGCTCGGCGGGTCGCCCGCTCGCGCGTTCCTCGACGTGTGGGGAGCCTCCTCCGCGGTCGGAGCATTCGCCGGTGGGCTCCTCACATTCCTATTCTCGGCGCTGTCGTTCGCCCCCCCGCTGCTCCTGTGCGGGCCCGGGTGTTACACGATCGAGGCCCAGGTCTGGTTTCTCGACACGCTCGGGCTTGAGCCAACCGCGGCGGGCGTCCTCTCGCTCGCGGTCGTCCTTTTGTTCCTCGCGCCGACGGCCGCCTACCTCGCGGTGCTCTCCCGGTTGCGCTCGGGCCGGCGCGCGGGCGACCGACCGTCGGTCCGGCCGCTGACGCTCGCGCCCGTGCCGCTCGCCTTGGGCGCGGAGACGGCCGCCGTACTGCTGGGGGTCGGCGGGCTCCTCGGGGCGGTGCTCTACCGCGCGCTCGCTCCCGCGGGCGGAGGGGCGGTCGGTTCGGCGTGGTCGGAGCTGTTCGCCCCGTCGACCACCGCGCGCCTCGGGATCTCGGTCACCGGGGCGGTCGGGAACACGCTGTTCTTCGCCGGGGTCGCGGCCGCGATCGCGGTCCTGCTCGGCATCGTGAGCGGGTTCGCGCTCGTCCGCCGACCCCGGCGGGCGGGCGCGCTCGGCCTCGTGCTGTTCGTCCCGCTGCTCGTCTCGCCGGTGGTGCTCGCGTTCGCCCTCGCCGAGTTCTGGCGTCCGCTGCTCGGCGGGGAGTCCACCGTCTGGGCGCTCATCATCGTCAGCCAAGCGTCGCTCGCGCTGCCGTTTGCGCTGCAGAGCCTCGCCCTCCCGCTCGCGGGCCTCGGCCCCGCCGAACGCGACGCGGCCCGCGGGCTCGGCGCGACCGCGTGGGGGGCGTTCTTGGACGCGGACCTTCCCCGGGTGCGGGACGGGCTCGTCACGGCCGGGCTCTTCGCGTTCGCGCTCGGCCTCGGCGAGTTCACCGCCACCTACTTCCTCGTGACCCCGGCGTTCACGACGCTCCCGGTCGCGCTCTACGACCTCTCGAACACGCGGCTCGTCGGGGTCGCCGACGCCGCCGCGGGGCTCTTGCTAATGCTGAGCCTAGCGGTCTTCGGCGCGATCGCCCTGGGAGGTCGTCGTGTCGACCTCTGAACCGCTTCTGACCGTCGACCGGCTGAGCGCCGCCTGGGGCGCGGTACCGGTGTTGCGGTCGGTATCGTTCGCGGTGGCTCCGGCCGAGTACTTCGTCCTGCTCGGGCCGAACGGGAGCGGCAAGACGACCCTGCTCCGGACCGTGGCCGGCCTCGAGCCCCCGACGGAAGGACGCGTCCTCGTGCGCGGCGTCGATGTCACGGGCGTGCCGACGCATCGACGGGGGATCGGGCTGATGTTCCAGGAGCCCGCGCTGTTCGCGCACCGCACGGTGTACGAGAACATCGCCTACGCTCCCCTGCTTCAGCGACGGTCGCGCGAGGACGTTGCCGAGGTGGTTGGGAGGATGGTCGGGCTGCTGCGGCTCGAAGGCTTCGAGGATCGGCCGCCGACCGACCTCTCGGGCGGGGAGCGGCAGCGAGTGGCGCTCGCTCGGACGCTCGCCGCCCGGCCCCGCCTCGTGCTGCTCGACGAGCCGTTCGCTTCGATCGACCCCGAGGTGAAGCAGGGGTTGCGAACCGACTTCCGTCGGGTGCTCTCGACCCTCGGTACGACCGCGATCCACGTCACGCACGACCGGGAGGAGGGGATGTTCCTGGCCGACCGGATCGGTCTGCTGTTCGACGGTCGACTCGAGGCGGTCGGACGACCGTCGGAAGTCTTCTCCGACCCTCGGACCGCCCGCACGGCGCAGTTCCTCGGCTACAACCTCGTCGGGTCGGGCGACCGCGTTCGCGCGGTCCATCCGAGCGACCTCGAGCTCCGGCGCGACGGGGACGAGGGGCTCCCCCTGACCGTAGAGGGCGTGGGACCGGTCGGCCGGGAATTGCTCGTCGTGCTCCGCGACGATGAGGGCCGTCGGTTCGAGGCGAGGACGGACGCTGGCCTCGGGGACCTGCGTCCGGGGAGCCGCGTCCGCGCGGTCTGGTCCCGCTCGATCGGGCTCCCGTCGAGTCCGAACGGGTGACGCTGCCCAAAGAGCCCAAGAACCCGCGCTTCCTCCCTCGGACATGACCGCCGTGGACCCGCTGGGAGTCGCCGAGCTCACGCCGCTGGGCGCGGAGTCCGCCCTCGTCTTTCACCCCGAGCGTCTGCGGGGGGTCGACCGCGCCCGCTACGCCCGACGACCGCTGACCGTCCGAGTCCTCCTGGAGAACCTCGTCCGTCACTACCATCCGGATCGGACCGACCTCGCGTCCCTGGTCGCGCTCGCGAACGGCGCCCCGGTCTCGGAGGAGACCGAGTTCGCGTTCCAGCCGGAACGGGTGTTGCTGCAGGACTTCACGGGCATCCCCGTGCTCGTCGACCTCTCGGTGCTCCGGAGCGCGGCCGCGGCCGAAGGGCTCCCGAGCGAGCGGGTGAACCCGATCGTGCCCGTGGACCTCATCGTCGACCACTCCGTGCAGGTCGACAGCTTCGGGTCCCCCCGTTCGCTGGCGATCAACCTCGACCGGGAGTACGAGCGCAACGGCGAACGGTACGAGTTCCTGCGCTGGGCGAAGGGCGCCTACTCGAACACCCGGATCGTCCCTCCCGGCAACGGCATCTGCCACCAGGTCAACCTCGAGTACCTCGCGACGGTCGTCGCGCGCGCCGACGTGGACGGGTCACCGGTCGCGTACCCGGACACCGTGATCGGAACCGACTCCCACACGACGATGGTCAACGGCCTCTCCGTGCTCGGTTGGGGAGTCGGCGGCATCGAAGCGGAGGCGGTCATGCTCGGGGAGCCGTACTTCCTGCCCCGGCCGTTCGTGGTCGGCGTCGAACTGACGGGGTCGCTGCCGCAGGGCGCGACCGCGACCGACCTCGTGCTGACCGTCACCCGCACGCTGCGCGAGAAGGGCGTGGTCGACCGGTTCGTGGAGTTCTACGGACCCGGCGTCGCCCACCTGTCGGTCGCGGACCGGGCGACCGTCTCGAACATGTGCCCGGAGTATGGCGCGACGTCCGCGCTGTTCCCGATCGACGAGGCGACGGTCGCGTACCTGCGCGGCACCGGACGCCCTCCGGAGGCCGTAGCGCGCGTGGAGGCGTACGCCCGGGCCGCCGGGATGTGGGGCTCCCCACCGAGCGGAGCGATCGACTACGACGACCGCTTGACGGTCGACCTCTCGCTCGTGGTCCCCTCGATCGCCGGGCCCCGCAATCCGGACGAGAGCGTCGCGCTCGGCGACGCCCCGCTCTCCTTTCAGCGCGCCCTCGCGGCCTATCGAAAGGACCGGCCGGCGAAGGCGCGCTCCGCGACCGCGACCGTACCGGTCGAGGACGGCTCGGTCGTCATCGCGGCGATCACGAGTTGCACGAACACGTCCAACCCCTCGGTCATGGTCGGGGCCGGCCTGATCGCCCGGAAAGCGCTCGAGCTCGGGCTCGCGGTCCCGCCGCACGTGAAGACGTCCCTCGCGCCGGGCTCGAAGGTCGTGACGTCGTACCTCGAGCGGGCCGGGCTCCTCGAGCCGCTGGCCCGGCTCGGCTTCAACGTGGTGGGGTTCGGATGCACGACCTGCATCGGCAATTCGGGTCCGCTGATCCCCGCCGTCTCGGAACAGGTCCGGGCCAACGACCTCTACGTGGCCGCCGTCCTGAGCGGCAATCGGAACTTCGACGCCCGCATCAACATCGACACGCGGGCCGCCTACCTCGCCTCCCCGATGCTGGTCGTCGCGTACGCGCTCGCGGGTCGGATGGACCTCGACCTCTCGACGCAGCCGCTCGGCCGGCGCCCCGACGGGAGCCCGATCTACTTGCGGGAGCTCTGGCCGACGCCCGCCGAGGTCCGTTCGATCGTCGAGTCGAGCCTGGACCCCGGGATGTTCCGCGACAAGTACCGTTCGATCGAGGTCGGGGACGCGCACTGGGAGGCGTTCCGTGTCACTCCGAGCCGGGAGTACCCCTGGGACCCGAAGTCGACGTACCTCGCGGAGGCGCCGTACCTCAAGCTGCCGCCGCCGTGGTTGCCGCACGACGGGGGCCTCCTCGCCCGCGGGGCGCGCGCCCTGGTCGCGCTCGGGGACCGGGTCTCCACCGACCATATCTCGCCCGCGGGCGAGATCCCCGAGAGCACCCCGGCCGGGCAGTGGCTCCTCGCTCACGGCGTGGCGGTCCGGGACTTCAACACCTACGGTACGCGCCGCGGTCACCACGAGGTGATGATCCGCG
>JASHUL010000127.1 GCA_030039995.1 Thermoplasmata archaeon | reverse complement strand
CGCCGGGAACTCCTCGAAGCTCTCCGACGGGGCCGCCGCGCTCGTGCTGGCGAGCGCCCGGGAGGTCCGGGAGCACGGGGGATGCCCGATCGCCTGGGTCCACTCGGCGGCGGAGAGCGGGGTGCATCCCCGCGACGTCATGGAGTCGCCGATCCCTACCGTCCGTAAGCATCTCGCAGCGACCGGGCTCCGCCCGTCGGATTTCGACCGGGTCGAGCATAACGAGGCGTACGCGTCGGCGTCGATCGCCGTCCAGCGCGAGTTCGGGTTCACGGAGGAGCAGTTCAACGTCCACGGGGGCGCGGTCGCGCTCGGTCACCCGATCGGGGCGAGCGGGGCGCGGATCGTCGTCACGCTCGTCCAAGAGCTCGTTCGCTCCCGGAAGGGTCTCGGGCTCGCCACCCTCTGCATGGGCGGCGGGAACGGGCTGAGCCTGGTCGTGGACCGGCGCGGGGTCTAGAGCAGCTCGAGCCCCGTCCGCTCCTCGATCGACCGGAACGCCGCGCGGGCGGCGTCCTGGCCGTCTTTCCGAACTCCGGCCCGCCGAGCGCGGACGCGCGCTGCCCAGCGACGCAGGCGATTCCATGCTCGGTCCGTCGCGAGTCCGCGCGCCAGGTCCGTACGGACCCCTTCGGCGAGCCGGCGCGCGAGCTCCGGAGCGTCCCGGCCGGGCTCGTCCGGCTGGACCCAGCGACGAAGGGCCGCCCGGACCGCCGTGAACTCGTCCGCGGCACGGTGGAGGTCGTCGATGTCCCAGGGGAGACGTCGGGCGGAATTCACCGACAAGAGGTACCAGCGGAGCGCGTCCGGCCCGACCTCGTCGAGCGCGGTGCGGATCGGCACCAGGACCCCCGTCGACTTGGACATCTTCGACCCTCCGATGACGACGAACCCGGTGTGGAAGAACACCCGGGAGAAGGGGGCACCGCGGAGCTCGAGCGCCTCCTCGTTCTCGCCGTAATGGTGCGGATAGATCAGGTCCACGCCGCCGCCGTGCAGGTCGACCGGGATGCCGAGCAGGCGGTCGGCCATCACGAAGCATTCGAGGTGCCAGCCGGGGATGCCGCGGCCCCAGGGACTCGGCCACGATGGCTTCGGAGGGTCTTGGAGGCGCCAGACCATGAACTCGCCCGCGCGGCCCTGCGAGCTCGGGAACGGGTGACCCGGTTCGGGAACCGCGTGGGCCGCGAGTTGCCGGTCCGTCGGGAAGTTCTCGCGGGCCTTGCGCTTCGGAGGGGAGTAGATCCACTCGTTTCCCTCGCGACGGACCCGGCCGGTCCGCTCGAGCGCTCGGGCCGCGACGACCATCCGCGGAACAAACTCGGTGGCGCGGGGCCGGTAGTGCGGGAGCCGGACGTGGAGCGAGCGAAGGTCGCGAAGGAACGCGCGCTCCTCCCGTCGGGCGAGCGTGCGCCACGGCAGGCCCAGCTCGGCCGCCCGGGCGTCCAACTTGTCCTCGAAGTCGGTGATGTTCATGACGTGACGTACCGGCACGCCCTCGCTCTCGAGGAACCGCCGGGCCACGTCGAAGAACAGGTAGGTACGCGCGTGCCCGACATGGGCGACATCGTACACGGTCGGGCCGCAGACGTAGAGCATGAGCGGCCGACCGCGCCTCCGGCGCACGGGCCGCAACGAGCCCGAGAGGGTGTCCCGAAGGACGAGATCCATGGTTCGAACGAGCGGCCGCTGACGGCCCATAACGATTTGGGTGTTTGGGCTCCCCACATTCACCTCGAAGACGGCCGAGAATCCGGCGGGCTCCTGTGAGGGCGGGACCGACCCGGAATCAATGAGAAACCGGCCGTTCTACTAGCGACCGGCCTCCGACCGCCGGCCGCTCGCGGAGTTGGAAGACCGAGCCGCTGCCGGGGACCGTCCAAGAAGGACGGCCGTTCGGGGGCCGGGAGCGCCGGCCTTCCTTCGAGGGGATCTTCGACACACCCAGCGCGCGCCGGGCGGCAATGGGTCACGCGATGCGGAGGAATCGCGAGAGACGCGCCCCCTGATTCGGGGTCAAGGTATAGGACGTCGACCCGACGTAGGCGTTGACCCGGATCCGGGTGTGTCGATCGGAGTCGGTCCGATTCCATCGGAAGCGGCGAACGTCGGTTCGCGTCACCTCCCGCAGCTGCTGCCACGAGTACGTGGACTGGGTGAGCCCCACATCGACGAAGAGATACATCGGAGAGAAGCCGATACGCCGAACGGAGGGGAGGAGGTACAGGGCGAGTAACTGGATCCCGAACGACCCGGAGATCACCCCCCAGAACAGGACCGTCCACGTCCATGTCACGGGGCCCTGCTCGAACCGCCACCAAAAAATGATGAGCGACAACACTAGGCCCGGAGGAGCGACGAACGGCACGACGATCCGGGCCAGCCACCAGCGCTGCTCCGCGGGGACCCACTCGATCGGGGGCGGCGACGCGGTCGCCATCGGTCCGACGTAGGCCGTCCGCCCCCTAATCGTTTCGGTGGTTAGGCTCGCCACACTCCTCTCGAGGACCTCGCAAGGCGATCGGCCCCGATGCATCGGGACCGGCCCCGCTGGTCGGGGCCGCGACGCTTACGGGGTGTATTCTACGGTCACGTCGACGATCGTGGTCGGACAGCTCGTCCCGTTCGCCGGGAGCGGTGAGAACACCCACACGACGATCGGTTGACCGTCCGAGAAGAACGACAAAACGCCACCGTAGCCGACGATGACCCCTTCGAGGCCGGAGCTGCCCAATAGGTCGAGCCAGAAGAGGGCGCCGGTCGAATCGGAGCTCTCCACTCGGACCGTCGACCAGAGCGGGAACGTCGCGGAGAAGCGGTCGGACTCGCCCGCGGCGAAATGGCCGCACGGGTTCAATGCCAGGTCCCAGGTCGTGCCCGACGCGGGATACAGCCCCGTGGGGACCAATCCGGTGCCGACCAGCAGCGTCCCGCCCACGCAGAGCGCAAGGGCGACGCCGAGAGCCACGTCCAGCCGACGCGGGGAACCGGCTGGCCGACTAGGGGAAGGAGCGCCCGCGTCCACGCGCGCTCGTCTCGGTATGACGCTGATTCCCAGAAGGATCACCCCGACCACGAGGACGATCGAGAACCCGACGTACTCGGTCCCCCCGTTGTCGAGGGCCGGGGCCGCGAAGACGGTCAACGGAAAGTACGCCGCGACCGCCCAGGTACCCGCCCAGAAGAAACGCCGATCGATTCGCAGATACCGATCCGTGTCCGACATCGGGGGACGAGACGGGAGTACGGTCTACGTCGGATTAGACGGTTCCGAGCCGATGGGATCGGCCCGTCGCACCCGTCGTGGGGGAGCGACGCGCCCGTCGGCTCTGAACGACCGCCGGGCCTCGGGCTCCTCGAGCCCGAGGACGGCCCGCCACCCCGGCGGTCGGCAGGAGCTCGTCTCCGCGGCGTGAAGCTCCGGCGAGCCCGCCCCTCGCTACCTTGATGTGGCCCTCCGCCCGTGCCGCGTCGAGGGCCCACGCGTGGAGACGCTCTTCCTGCTCGTGGAGGTCGAGGTCGGCAAGCTCGACGACGTGCTGCGGCGGATGAAGTTGGTCCCCGGCGTCACCGAGGTCCAGGCGGTCACGGGCCCGTTCGACCTGATCGTCAAGGTCGAGGCCCCCCACATCAACGAGGCGCTCGACACCGTCGTGCACAAGATCCGCCGCATCCCCGGCCTCAAGTCGACGGAGACGCTGGTCACGGTCGGGATCGGCTGACGCGACCGGCCACGGGCGGCGCTCGCTCCCTCTTCAAATACGGTCGCCGGCGTGACGAGCCATGGTCGCGGTCGGCGATACAGCCCCGGATTTCCAGGCATTGGACCACAGCGGCGCGTCGTTCGAGTTCTCCTCCCTGCGAGGCGCCCCCGTCGTCCTCTACTTTTATCCCAAGGCCGACACGCCCGGCTGCACGATCGAGGGCAAGGGGTTCCGGGACGTCTACCCGGACTACCAGGCGAAGCACGTCCGCGTGGTCGGAGTGAGCACCGATGACTGCCCGGCGCAGAAGGCGTTCCGCGAGAAGTACGGCTTTCCGTTCCCGTTGATCGCGGACGCCGACCAGAAGGTCTCGAAACTGTACGGCGTGCTCGGTCCGACGGGCCACGCCCGGCGGGTGACCTTCCTCATCGACGCGCGTGGAAAGGTGCTGGAGGTCGTCGAGGGATCCCCCGACCAGCACTTGGCGCACGCGCGCGCCCGTTTCCTTACGTCGTAGGGGCGTCCGACGACGCTCGGGCGCCGTCCGCCGGAGCGTCGGCCGGGACCTCCGGGGTCGCCGGTTTCGCCCGTCGCCCGGTCCAGCTCCAGACCCGGTCGCCAAGCAGTTGCAGCGACGCCGGAACGAGGTACGTCCGCACGACCATCGCGTC
>JASHUL010000126.1 GCA_030039995.1 Thermoplasmata archaeon | reverse complement strand
CGGGGAATGCTGCACTGTATCGGAGCGACGACGACCGCCGAGTACCGCAAGTACATCGAGAAGGACGCGGCGCTCGAACGGCGGTTCCAGCCGGTGACGATCGCCGAACCGACCGTCGAGGACACGATCTCGATCCTTCGCGGCTTGCGGGAGCGGTACGAGCAGCACCACGGCGTCCGGATCCTGGACGCCGCGCTTGTCGCGGCCGCCACGCTGTCCGCCCGGTACATCCCCGACCGCCATCTTCCCGACAAGGCGATCGACGCGATCGACGAAGCGGCCTCGATGGTCCGCCTGACGCTCGACTCCCGTCCGACCGAGCTCGACCAGCTGTCGCGCCGTATCCGCCAGCTCGAGATCGAGCGCACCGCGCTGACCCGGGAGAAAGACCCGGCGTCGCGGCAACGCCTCGGGCAGCTCGAGAAGGAGCTCGCGAACTTGAAGGAACGGGAGACCGGGCTGCAGGCCCGCTGGAAGAAGGAGAAGGAGCACGTGGAGCAGCTCCGCTCCCTGCGCGCTCGACTCGAGGCGGCGAAGGGCGAGGAGGAGCAGGCCGAGCGCGCCGGGGACCTCGAAGCCGCCGCCCGTCTGCGCTACGGCACGGTCCCGGAACTGCAGAAAAGGGTCGAGTCCCTATCGAAATCGGTCGAAGGCGCCCGGGAGACCGGACTCCTCCGCGAGGAGGTCGGCGACGAGGACGTGGCGCTCGTTGTCTCGAAGTGGAGCGGGGTGCCCGTGAGCCGGATGCTCGAGGGCGAGACGCAGCGCTTGCTCCACATGGAGGACGAGCTGAAGAAGCGCGTCGTCGGGCAGGACGAGGCGGTCGCCGCGGTGGCGAAGGCGGTGCTCCGCTCGCGCTCCGGCCTGGGGGACCCGAACCGGCCGATGGGGACGTTCCTGTTCGTCGGTCCGACGGGAGTCGGCAAGACCGAGCTCGCGCGGGCGCTCGCCGGGTTCCTGTTCCACTCGGACAAGTCGCTCGTGCGGGTCGACATGAGCGAGTACATGGAGAAGCACACGGTCGCGCGCCTGATCGGGGCGCCGCCGGGCTACGTCGGGTACGAGGAGGGCGGACAGCTCACCGAACGCGTCCGCACCCACCCGTACACCGTCGTGCTGTTCGACGAGGTCGAAAAGGCGCACCCGGACGTGGTGAACGTCCTGCTCCAGCTGATGGACGACGGACGCCTGACGGACGGCCAGGGCCGGACGGTCGACTTTCGGAACACGCTCGTGATCCTCACGAGCAACCTCGGCTCAGAGCTCCTCCAGGATGCGACGTCCGACGACGCGCGGCGCCGGGTGCTCGAACCCGCCCTCCGGGCCCATTTCCGCCCGGAGTTCTTGAACCGGCTCGACGAGATCGTGATCTTCCACGCCCTCACCGAGCGCGAGATCGCGGCAATCGTGGACCTGCAGCTCGCGCAGGTTGAGTCCCGGCTGGTCGATCGCCGGATCCGCTTGCACGCGACCCCGGCCGCCCGGCAACGGCTCGCGGCGGCCGGCTTCGACCCGCAGTTCGGGGCGCGCCCGCTCAAGCGGACGATCCAGCGGCTCGTGGTCGACCCGCTGACGGTCAAACTCCTGGCCGGGGAGGTCAAGGACGGGAGCGAGGTCACCGTGGACGCGTCCGGCGGGGAGGTCACGCTCGCCGTCGGGCGGCCGCGCGGGGCCAAGGGGGGCGCGTGACGACCGGAGTCACGGTCGCCGTGGTCGGCAGCCCGGGAATTGCAAAGGAGCTCGGCAAGAAGGGTACCGAGTCCGACCTCACGCTCTACCACACCGTCCGCGACGACCACGCCGTGACGCTCGTGGAGCCGACCCAGTTCCCGGAGAAGTACCTCCCGCTCGTGGCGGCGCTCGCGATGGCCGACCGGGTGCTGCTCGTCGTCAACGAGCTCACCCGCCCCATCGCCGAGACGATCGCGACCGTCGACGTCGTCGACGTGCCGACGACGGTCGTACTCGGCACGTCCGTCGGCACGGAGGAGCTCTCGCGTGCCCTCAAGGGGAGTCGGCTCGAGGCCGCGGACCGACGCGCGCTCGACCTGCCCGAGCTCCGTGCGCTGGTCGACGGCTGGACCGCCCCGGTGCGCGATGGACCCGTGCTGGTGCCCATCGACCACGCCTTCCCGGTGAAGGGGGTGGGCGCGGTGGCGCTCGGCGTCGTACGTCGAGGCACCCTACACTCCCACGACGCGCTGAAGCTCTGGCCGACCCCGAGAACGGTCGAGGTGCGCTCGATCCAGGTGCACGACATCGACCGGAAGGAGGCCGCGTGCGGCGAACGGGTCGGGGTCGCGTTGCGCGGGGTCGAGGCGGACGAGCTCGCGCGCGGGCAGACCCTCGCGCCCGAGGGTACGATGCGCGAGGGACCCGCGTTGTCGGGCGGGTCGTTCGTGCGGTGTCGGTACTACCGCGGGGACCTGCGGGCGGGAGCGCAGCTCCACGTCGTGGTCGGCCTCGGGTCCGCTCCGGCGTCCCTGGACGAACTCTCCCCGACGCGCCTCACCGTCACCGCGGACCGACCGCTCGCGTACGAGCCGGGGGACCCCGCGTACCTGCTCGACCTTTCCGTCCCGACCGGTCCGCGGATCGTCGGGCGGTTCACGCTCGGCTGACGTCGGGCCGCTCGGCCTCCGGACGCTTCCCGAAGAACCACGGCGTGCCGTCGTCCGGCCAGTTGATGTCGATCACGTCGAACAGATTGTCGTCGGGGTCGGCGAGGGTGACGAAGTCGTGCTGGGGGTCCGCGGGTCGCACGAGGCGCGCGCCGAGCGCGACCAGTCGGTCGACCTCGCCCTGCGGGTCCCAGGCATACAGGTCGAGATGCAGCCGGTAGTCGTCGAGCGGGCCCTCACGCCCGAGGCTCAAGTTCAGGTTCGGTCCCTGCCCGGCCGGGTCCTTCAGGAAGACCCCGTCCAGAGCTGGCGGCCGGGCCGGCACGTAGTGGAGCGCCTCGCTCCAGAAGCGGACCATCCGGGGAAGGTCGGTGCAGTCCACGACGAGCGAACCGACCCAGATCTTCTTCTCGCGCGGGCGGGCGGTGCCGAACTCCCGCTCTTCGGTGGGCGGCATGGTCGTCGAGAGGTGCCCCGCCGCTTGAGGGTTGCCCGGCCAACGGGTCGCGCTCGGTGACCGAACGAGGTCGGACCGATCAGGCGAACATCGTGACGGACTCTTTGCGAAGCTCTTCCTCGCCGATGACCTTCTCGATCGCCCGGTCGAAGTCGGCCGCCGTCACGCTGTCCCGCTCCTCGCGGATCGCCCACATGCCGGCTTCCGTGCAGATCGCGCGGATGTCCGCGCCGGTCGCCCCGTCGCAGCGGCCCGCGAGCGCCTCGAAGTCGACCGCGTCGCGGATGGCCATCCCGCGGGAGTGGATGCGGAAGATCTCCGCCCGTCCCTGGTAGCTGGGCACCGGGATCTC
>JASHUL010000125.1 GCA_030039995.1 Thermoplasmata archaeon | reverse complement strand
CGGTCGGCGAAGAGACGCATCGCCCGCTCTGGCGGGTCCTCGCGCGACCCGGGGTCGACGGGCGCGAGTTCCCCGCGATCGTGGGGAATTGCATGAACGGGGGCGTGCACGCGATCGGCGGCCCCGAGTTCCAGGAGTTCATCGCATACGCCACCGACCCGGACCCCGTTCGTTCGGTCGCCGCGGCGATCCGAGTGCACGGTCTGATCGGGGACGCGCTCCACCGGCGGCTGCCGTCGATCGCGCTCGGTCGCGGGGACGAGGGCGGGTGGGTCGCTCCGCTGGGGAGCGCGGAGGCGCTCGAGGTACTGGTCGCGGCGTGCGCCCAAGCTCGCGACGAGCTCCGGACCGAAGTGCACCCCGGCATCGACCTCGCGGCGAGCGAATTCTACCGGGACGGCAAGTACCACTACCGCGACCGGGACCGGTCCCCCGAGGAACAGGTCGCGTACGTCGCGGAGCTGGTGGATCGGTACGAGCTCCGCTTTCTCGAGGATCCGCTCGAGGAGGAGGCGTTCGGCGGATTCGCCGAGGTGACACGGGCGGTCGGCGCCAAGGCGCTCGTCGTCGGCGACGACATCTACACGACCGACATCCGGCGCGTCGCGCGCGGGGAGAACGAGCGCGCGTCGAACGCGGTGCTCGTCAAGGTCAACCAGGTCGGCACCCTGACCGACACGCTCGCCACCGTGGACTTCTGCCGGTCGCACGGGCTCGCGACCGTCACGTCCCACCGTTCCGGCGAGGTTCCGGAGAGTTGGCTCGCCCACGTCGCGCTCGGGACGGGGGCCCGGGCGCTCAAGTGCGGCGTGGTCGGCGGCGAGCGGGTGGCAAAGCTAAATGAACTCCTGCGGCTCCGCCGCGCCGCAGAAGGGTAGCCGGATGGCCGAGGACGAAGTCATCGCTGAGGAACGGGTCGCCGACACGGACGGGCAGGACATCCGTCCGGGCGAGCTCCTGATCCCCGAAGAGACGTACCTCACGTCGGGCGTCCACATCGGCACGCAGCAGAAGTCGGCGAGCATGCGCCGCTTCGTCTACAAGGTCCGGTTCGACGGGTTGCACGTCCTCGACGTGCGCGAGACCGACCGCCGGATCCGCTTCGCCGCCCAATTCCTGAACCGGTATCCCGCCGACCGCATCCTCGTCGTCTCGCAGCGCCAGTACGGACAGAAGCCGGTCCGGGTGTTCGCCAAGGCGACCGGCGCAGTCTCCTTCGCCGAACGGTTCGTCCCCGGCTGCCTCACGAACCCGAACCTCGCCGAGTACTTCGAGCCGAAGGTCCTGCTCGTCACCGACCCGGCGACCGACCAGCAGGCGCTCAGCGAGGCGGTCTCGATCGGCATTCCGGTCGTGGGACTCTGTGATGTCAACAACGAGACCCGCAACGTCGACCTCGTGATCCCGGCCAACAACAAGGGGCGGGTCGCGCTCGCGACGGTGTATTGGCTGCTCGCCCGCGAGGTCCTGAAGGGCCGGCCGGGCGGAGCGGAAGCCCCGTACACGCTCACGATCGAGGACTTCCAGGCGGCGCTCTGACGGCAATCGCCGTCGCGCGGGCAGAGTTTTAACCCTCCGCCGGCTCGTCAGTCCGTGGGGCGGCCGGGTTCCGACCTACGTGAGCTTCTCGCCCAGCACGGCGTTCCGGAAAAGGGGGCCCGCGTGTACCTCGCGGCCTGCCGGGCGGGACCGCAGACGGCGAGCGAGCTCGCGCGCCTCTCGGCGGTGAGCCGCGTCGAGGCCTACCGGCTCATCAAGCAACTGAGCTCGGACGGGCTCCTTCACTCCACGGGGGGCCGACCGATGCGCTTCGCGGCGCTCGCGCCCGACGAGCTCCTCGACCGCTGGATCCGGCACGCGTCCGATCGCGTCCGCCGTCTCGAGCAGGACCGCAGCAAGATCCTCACCGATTGGGAGGACGTCCGCACCGAGTTCGACGACCGTGACCCCCGCAAGTTCGCGGTCCTCGAGGGTCGCGAGACGATCCACCGCTTCCTCGTCAAACGCCTCGGGACGGCCGAGCACAAGGTCCTCCTCACGGCGTCCGGCGGCTCCCTGCCGCGCGTCATCGATGCCGGCACCGACCGGGCGCTGCGCGAAGCCAAGGAGCGCGGCGTCAAGGTCCGCATCGTCACCGAGGTGTTTCCGCAAAACCTCGTCGATGCGAAGCATCTCGCGTCGTTCGCGGAGCTCCGTCACTCGTCCGGTCCGGTGATGAATCGTTCGGTCGTGATCGACCGGACCGGCGCGCTGGTCTATGTTTCCGGCGAGGAGGGTTTCGGACGGTCGGGAGAGGAGCAGGTCGCTCTCTGGTCGTCCGCCCCCATGTTCGTCCAGTTGGCCCGCGACTACCATCGCCGACTGTGGGCGCCGGCGGAGAAGGCGGACGCGCGCTTCGTGGGCCTGGAGAATCCGACGTCCGCGATCATTCCGGTCGTCCAGGGGAAAGAAGGGGAGCCGTTCCAACGGCTGAAAGAGATCGCGAAGCTCGGGATGCGTGCCACGGGCGTTCGAGAGTTCCACTTCGAGCTTCCCGAGCTGATCGAGACGATCGCGAAACAACTCGGCCGACAGATCGCCGCCCAGGTCGACGGCGACACGCCCCCCTCCGTGGCCCGCTCGCTGAGTAGTTACTACGAGACCCATACGATGGGCCACCTCGCGGTCGTCCGTGAGCGTCCGCTCACCCTGCAGGTGACCGGCTGCTTCGCCTGCACCTCGGACTCCCCGGAGATCGGGCGCGTGATGTGCCCTCAGCTGATGCGCACGGTGTTGGAGGCCCGTCTGGGACAGCGCTGGGAGGTTTCGAAGCCCGACCCGACCAAGCACGCGTCGCGCGGATGCCTTTTCACCGCGACGCCGGCGTGATGCCCTTTCGGAAGTGATCCCGTGTCGACCCCGTCGGCCCCTCTCCGCGCCGCGCCCCCGAACTGCCCCCGATGCGGCCGGCCGATGGAACCGGGATACGTCCAGGGCGACTCCGCGGGATTCCAGCCGGCCTCGATACTTTGGGCGAACCAGAAGACCGAGGAGATGGAGCTGGCGCCGCTCCCGTTCTGGCGCTGGAGCGAGTCGCCACGGCTTCCCGCGAGCCGGTGCGGTGCCTGCCGCCTGATCTTGGTCGACTACGGCGCGCCCCCGGTGAAGTGAACCCTTCCGGAGCAGCCGACGCCGAGCGTCCCGCCTTCGGCATCTCGCTTCCGGTCAGACCCCCCAGGACGGAGCCCGCCCCCAGTTTCTGGATCCGCGCACGACCGCATCCAGACCGAGTGCGAGACCGCGATGCGGGCGAGATTTCTCCTCTACGTTCGCCGCGCGAGCATCCTTCGGGAGACGACGTGAATCCAACATCGGGCGAGCTTGGGAGAAGCTTCATCCCATGGCGAGCCGAACGCCGGGACCACATCCGTTGGCGGCGATCGGCTCCCGGAGACTGAGTTCGAGGTGAGGTCGAAGAGATGGCGGTCTTCCCACGCTGCCACGTCATACGGAGAGAGGTGGAAGTCGGGGGATTAACGAAATCCCAACTGGTCCGAACCCTACGCCAAGCCTCGATTCGGCTGAACCGGTACGCGATGAGGTTGTTCCGCGACGATCGCTTTACCGTCAGCGACACGAAGCATGTCGTTCGAACGGTAGAACTGACCGTCGGCGACCTTGGCTACGTCCAGGGGGCGACGTCGATCGAGATTCTCGTGGCGGCGGGCCGGCTCGGGCTGGACCCGTGTCCGCTGGAACTCGCCCCGTACTTGCGGCTGGCGTATCTCGACCAGCCGGAAGGGTCGTTCGGGTCTCCGATTCGACAGCACCGAGCGCCGTTGGGCTCGATCACGGTCGCTTCGAAGCCGTTGGACGCGGACCCGGCCACGCCGAAGGGGTTCTATCTGCGGCGAATCGACGGTGCGCTCTGGTTACGCGGATATCTTTCGGACACTGCCCACGTTTGGAGTCCAAACGATCGTCTCGTTTTCTCCGAGCTCGGTCGGTCGGTGGAGACGCCGGGCTCCGACATGGGGGCACCGGGCTAGTCCTCCCGCGAAGGACCGCGCGTTCCAGCGGAAACACCTCGCCGGATGGCTAGACGAGTTCAACAGCGGTCGCTCACGGGCCAGGCGCCGAAGGTTCGGAAGCAAGCGAGGCTCGGAATCGGTCTCGAGATGAAGTCCCAAAGCCGTGCTACGACACCACAAGGTGTAGCACGTGTAACAAACAAGAGATACATCGGGGGGCCTAAGTTATATATACGAGCCATCGGTTACGCCGCTCAGAAACCTATGACAGCGAACGCATCCTCCTCAACCCGAAGTCGAGCCTCCGCCTCGAAGTCGCCCCGGCGCGCCGCCGCCGTAGCCGAGACGTCCCTCCCCCCTGCGACGCCCCCGGACTCGGACGTATGTCCGAACTGCGGCTCCACTCATCTGATCCGCGACGAGATCCGCGGTGAGATCGTTTGTGCCGACTGCGGGCTCGTGGTCGACGCCAGCGCTCTCGTCAGCGATCGGGGGCAGCGCGGCTCGAAGGAGGACACGGGCCGCGAGGCTCGAGGTTGGGGACCGGTGATTTCACCGTTGATGCCCGACAAGGGCCTGTTCAGCGAGATCGGCGTTCCGACGCGCGATTTCCAGGGAAACTCGCTCTCGAGGAACACCTCGCTCAAGTTCTACCACCTCCGCAAGCTGAACCATCGGCTTCGCGCCGCTCGGACGCATCAGCGCAACCTCGTGGTCGCGCTGGGCGAGCTGAACCGTCTCGCCGGGGTCCTGGGTCTCTCGCGGGAGGTCAAGGAGTCGGCGACCTACATCTATCGACGCGCGCTCGAACACAAGGCGACCCGCGGCAAGAAGATCGTGGCGCTCGTCGCTGCGAGTGTCTACGCGGCCTGCCGCCAGTGTCACGTCCCGCGGACGATGAAGGAGATCATCGCCCACTCGAAGGCGACGAAGATCGAGGTCGGCCGGGCGTACACGTTGCTCGCTCGCGAGCTGAAGCTCGGTCTCAAGCCGGTCGAGCCGCGTGACTACCTCGTCCGATTCACGCAGGACCTCAACCTCTCGAAGGAGGTTCGCCAGAAGGTTCTCTCGCTCCTCGAGCAGGTCGAACAGGTCTACTCGACGAGCGGCGTGCTCCCGAACGGGATCCTCGCGACGATCATCTACATCGCGTCGAACCTGATGGGCGAACCGCGGAGCCAGGACCGGATCGCGGCCGTGGCCAACGTGACGCCGGTGACGATCCGCAACCACTACAAGGAGCTCCTCGACCTGTTGGGACTCCCGAAGAACCTCACCAACCCTCAGGCCCGGGGCAGCCTCCCGGTCGAGTCTACGGAAAAGGTCGAGGTCGACGCGGCGGCGGCCGGTCACTAGGCCCACGACTCCGGGGGCCGACGCCCCCGGAAACCACTTGAACTTCCGGGCGGCTCGGTACCCGTGTCCTCCACGCCGGGCTTGAGCTACTCTTCGTTCCACACGTACCTCGAGTGCCCGCTTCGCTGGAAGTATCTCTACGTCGACCGCCTGCCCGAGACCCCCCGTGGGTACTTCTCGTTCGGCCGGGTCGTCCACACCGTGCTCGAGGAGCTTCTTCGACCGCTCGTGGTCCCGGGCCCCCGGCGGGCCGGGAGCACGGATTCGCAAAGGACGCTCGACGAGTGGCAGCCGAAGAGCCGTCCACTGTCCGGCCCGGCCGGTATGTCTCGCGAGGAGATGCTCGCGCTCTACGACCGGAGCTGGACGGCGGATGGGTACACGAGTGCGGAGGAGGAAACCCGGTACCGAAACCTCGGCCGGGACCTCCTGCTGAGGTTCTACGACCAACTCGAGCGGGAGCGTCCCCAGCCCGTGGCGGTTGAGGAGCATCTCGAGGCGCGCTGGGACGGGATCCCGATCCACGGTTACATCGACCGCATCGATCGGGTCGCCGGGGGCGGCCTCGAAGTGGTGGACTACAAGACGTCGCGCGAACTGTCGGCGGCCGACGCCCTGGAATCCGACCAGCTCTCCCTCTACCAGGTGCTCGTCGAGAGCAACTACACGGAACCAGTCCAAGGCCTGACACTCTACCACCTCCGCTCGCTCACACCCCATCGGGTCCCTCCCCGCGAACGCGCGTCGCTCACGAGCCTCTACGACCGACTCGGTACTGTGAGCGACGGCATCCGCGCTCAGGCGTACGAGCCGACTCCCGGCCGACAGTGCAGCCGGTGCGACTTCCGAGCGATCTGTCCGGAGTTTCGTTCGGTCCCGTCCGGGGACGAGGCGCGTCTGAAGGAGCTCGTGGACCGATTTGACCGCCTCCGTTCCGACGAGGAACGTATCGGTACCGAGCTACGGGACACGGCGGCGGCACTTCACCACGCCGCGGAAGAGCTCGGGATCCACCGGCTCCCCGGATCTCGGTCGGTCGCGGTGCGACGGCGCGACGAGACCTGGCAGTACTCGCTCGACGGACTTCGCCCGGAGCTGGAGCGTCTCGGGCTCGCGGGGCGGGTCTCGACCGGCCGACCCGAGGAGGTCCGCCGTCTCGTACGGGACCCGACGGTCGACCCCGAGCTTCGCCGTCGGGTGGCCGGCACGGGCGCCCGGCGCGTGACGTGGTACTGGGACCTCGAACGGCCGGATCGCGACGGTTAGACCGCCGCCGGCGTCGACGCGCCCGCAAGGGCTATCTTGGTATCCCGATACTCTCCCGTATGGGGATTCCCCTCGCGTCGGAGGCGCGCCTCGCCTCCCTTCAGGGCCGCATTCCGACCATCGCGACGCTCTGTTCGCACTCTTCGTTGCAGATCTTCCACGGGGCGCGCGTCGAGGGGTTTCCGACGCTCGGACTGTGTGTCGGACCGCCACCGAAGTTCTACGATGCGTTCCCGCTGGCCCGTCCCGACCAGTTCCTTTCGGTGCCGACGGTGAAGGACCTACCGGGGGCGACTCAGCGGCTGCGGGACGCGGGCGCGATCATCGTCCCGCACGGGTCGTTCGTCGAGTACCTCGGGCCCGAGGCGTTCTCCGCGATGGATGTGCCGGTGTTCGGTAATCGAGCGGTGCTGGGCTGGGAGTCAGACCGCCGAAAGGAGCGGGACTGGCTCGAATCGGCCGGCGTCCGGATGCCGAAGCTCTACGAGGACCCCAACGAGATCACCGGGCCGGTGATCGTGAAGTATTATGGGGCGAAAGGCGGCAAGGGATTCTTCCTCGCCAAGAACCGCGAAGCCCTCGCCGACTTCCGCCCGACGGGACCCTACGTGATCCAGGAGTACGTGCTCGGGACGCGGTACTACATGCACTTCTTCTACTCGCCCATCGCCGACGGCGGGTACCGACTGCGCCACGGGGCGCTCGAGCTGCTCGGAATGGACCGCCGGGACGAAGCGAACATCGACGAACTCTACAAACTGGGCGCGCAGGAGGAGCTGATCCGCGCCGGTATACGACCGACGTTCGTTGTGACCGGCAACGTGCCGGTGATCCTGCGGGAGTCCCTACTGCCCCGGGCGTTCGAGATCGCGGCGAAGATCATCGACCGCTCGGTCGAGCTGTTCGGAGGAATGGTCGGTCCGTTCTGCCTCGAGGGGATCATGACGGAAGATTTCGAGTTCAAAGTCTTCGAGATCTCCTCGAGGATCGTCGCCGGAACGAACCTGTTCATCTCCGGTTCTCCGTACTCGGACCTGGTCGCCCCCGGTCTTTCGACCGGTCGCCGGATCGCGCGCGAGGTCGCCCAAGCTCGAGCCCAGAACCGCCTGGCCGAGGTCCTGAGCTGAGGGGGGCCGCCCTACCCAGGGCGGTCGGTACCTACCTCCTGTTAAGAGCGACGCCGCGTCTCGAAGTCGCTCCATGGGATACGCCATCCGCACCGACCATCTCCGCAAGGTCTACCCCGGCGCCAAAGGAGGCTCCGCGGCGCTCGAGGACCTGTCGCTCGACATTCCCGACGGGCGCGTCTACGGCGTGATCGGCCGGAACGGGGCCGGCAAGACGACGTTCCTGCGGATCGCGGCGACGCAGCTCGAGCGGTCGTCGGGCTCGGCGACCGTGCTCGGCCACGATGTCGCGACCGAGGAGCGCGCGATCCGCGCCCGGATCGCGTGTGTGCCGCAGGAGTCCCGCCCCCTCTACTTTCTCAACGTAGAGGAGGTCGTCTACCTCTATCTGAAGCTCCGCGGGCTTGACCCCGCGGAGAGCCGAACCCGCACCAAGGACGCGCTCGACCAGCTGTCCCTGACGGAGTTTCGCCGACGCAGCGTAGCGCGCCTATCCGGGGGGCTCCGCCGACGGGTGCTCTGTGCGATGGTCCTCGCCTCGGACGCGGAGATTCTTTTCCTGGACGAGCCCACGACGGGGCTCGACCCGATCGCTCGCCGGGAGGTCTGGGAGGCGATCCGCCGCGCGATCCGCGAGCGCCGGACGATCTTGCTCACGACGCACTATCTCGACGAGGCGGAAGCCCTCTCGACCCGGCTTGCGTTGTTCGAGCGCGGCCGGTTGGTGCTGGAGGGGACGCCCGAGGACCTTCGTGCCCGCGTCCGGTTTCCGTACCGGGTGACCATCTACGGGTCGGTCCCGCGCGCAGAGCTCGAGTCGTACGGACGGGTGTCCGCGATCGAAGGGGGCTCGCTCGTCTTCGCACGGGAGGCGGAGTCCCGCGAGCTCGCCCGAATGGCGCTCGAGCGGGGTCTTCGCGTGAGCCTCGGTCCGGTCAGTCTGGAGGACATCTTCCTCGAGGTGGTCGGCAAGTCGATCGACGACGAGACACCCCCGCCGGAGGTGGAGTCGTGAGCGAGCGCAACCGGATCCGGTCGCTGTTCACGCTCGTTCAGCTGAACGGGCTAATCCCGATCCGGACCCAACCGCTCTACCTGGTCAACCTGATCGCGAGCCCGCTGTCGTTCCTCTTCTTCATCTGGATCGTCTCGAAGGGGGCCGACCTCGCCTACGGCGTGATGGGCGGCATGGTGCTCACGATGCTCTCGGTCGGCACCGGGCTGCAGTCGGACCTGACGCACTACCGGCACGATCTGAAGTTCCAGGACATCGTCGTCGCGTCGCCGGTCGAGGCGCCGGTCTACGTCGCCGGTCTCGCGCTCTCCGAGCTCGTCTACTCGCTGCCGGCCCTCGCCGTCTTCGGGATTCTGTTCGTCTACTACGGCTTCGCCACGCTGACGAGCTCGGTCGTCCTGATCGGCGCGCTCCTCCTCGTCTGGTCGTTCGCGACCGCCTTCGCGTTCACCCTGTCGACGTACTTCCAGGACGTGCGGGAGACGTGGATGTTCAGCCCGATCTTCTCCCTCGTCCTCACGGTCCTCCCGCCCGTCTACTACCCGATCAGCTACCTTCCCGGCTGGGCCCAGCTCGCGGCGAGATTCTCGCCCACCACCTACGCGGCCGAGCTCGTCCAGGGCGCGGTCGGGCTGCAACCGCTCTCGTTCACCTCCGCGACGTTCGACTGGGTCGTCCTCGGGGCGTTCACCGCGGCGCTCTTCTTCATCGCGGCGTTCAAGGCCCGCTGGAAGGACCCCTGACGGCCTCCGGAGCACCGGAAAATCGCTCCGGAAACGATCGGTCAGCGAGCCCTTATGTACCGGTCCGCTGGTGGAGCGGGTCCATGCTTTTGTTCGCGGACAGCCGCGGGCTCGAACCGTTCGAGGAACGGCTCTCCCACTGCCTGTTCTGCGGCAAAGACCTGGTCGTCCTGCCCGACGATCGCCGCCAGGGGAGCTGCTTCGATTGCCTCGCGTTGTCGGTCCCCGGACCCGTACCGTGCCCCGAGTGCCAAGCGGTGATCCCCGGTGATCAGCGGGGCGTCGGGTGCGCCGAGTGCGGCTGGTATCCGCTCGGCGGGTAGCGCTGCTCCTCGAGGGCGCTAACCTTATCGCTCGAACCCGGTCCTCGACCGGAGGGCGTGCCGAGGTGGCTCAGTCCGGTACGGCGCGAGTCTGGAAAGCTCGTGGCGAAATTCGCCTCGGGAGTTCAAACGCCGGGCACGGTCGACCCGTCCCGGGGGAAAATCTCCCCCTCGGCGCTTCCCTCTCCGCTCGGGCGGCCGAGTCCCGGGCATGAGCGTGTCGAGTCGCGCGACCACGCCGGCCCTCCTGCAGGTCGACGCCATCCTGGGCCGTCTCGCGGGCCGGGCCGCATTGCAGGAAGTCTGCCGGTTCCTGCGCGAGTCGTTCCGCCACTATCGATGGGTCGGCGTCTATCGCGTCGAGGGCACCGAGCTCGTGCTGGACGCATGGGACGGGCCGGCGGCGACGGAACACACGCGCATCCCGATCGAGCGGGGGGTCTGCGGCCGGGCCGTTCGGGAGAACCGGACGGTGGTGGTGGACGATGTGCGGGCCGCTCCGGAGTACCTCGCCTGCTTCCTCGAGACGCGCGCCGAGGTCGTGGTGCCGATCCGGGAGGGCGACCGCGTGGTCGGCGAGATCGACATCGACGGCAACGAAGTGGGGGCGTTCGACCGAACGGACGGTACCTTCCTCGAGCAGGTCGCGCGCCGCCTCAGTGCCTCGGTCGTTCAGGCCGCGGCCAAACCCGCTTCCTGAGGTTGCGCGCGATCGTCGTTTCGGCCTCCCGGAGCGCTTCGGGCGCATCGAACGGTACGAACCGACCGGGGACCGACGGACCGCGCAGCGAGCGAACGTCGTGCTCGAGGTTCGTCAACGCTCGCACGAGCTCGTCCACGATCGGCAGGTCGGCCGTACGGCTCGTGCGCGAGAGCGGATTCAGGTCGATCGAGATCACCCGCTTTCCGAGAGCCCGCAGGGCCTCGGTG
>JASHUL010000124.1 GCA_030039995.1 Thermoplasmata archaeon | reverse complement strand
CAGATGAACCGACCAGCTGTCCCCAACCAGTACTCCGGGGTCCCGCAATTCACGCCAGCCCCGACTGCATATGGCGCACCCGCACCCGGGTCTGCCCCGGTATCGACGATCCCTATCGAGCGGTACTGCCCGTCATGCGGGGCTGGGAACGCCAGAGCCTCAGCCTTCTGTCAGAAGTGCGGTAAGCCTCTACCTCCTCCCCAATAGCCCACGTTCAGCTCCCGCGCGTTCTGCCGATTGCACCGCGATGTCCATCCCATCCGGTGGAGGGGTGCAACAACGGTTGCAGACATCCGCAGTCTCGTTCCGCGAGCTTGATACGACAATCGGGTCTGAGGGGTCGACGTTTCGGATGCGATCCGTTCTGGTCCGCGGAGAAGTGACCGGTGCAGCCCGTTAAGCCCGGGTCGCCACTGTGTCAAAATCACCCCTGCGCGCAGCCGGAAAGATGGCGAACGAATCGGTGTCGTCAACCGGAATAGTCATCCGACGGGTGCAGGAAGCGGAGAAGGATGCCTTCAAGGCACTCCGACTACGCGCGCTCGCCGCAGATCGCATGTCGTTCGCGTCTACCTTCGAGAAGGAATCCAAGTACGGCGACCCTCAGTGGCAGAACCTCACGCGACGCGCCGCCACGTCCACGGAAATGGTCGTACTAGTCGCTCAGCCGCGCGACGGTCCCTTCGTGGGGATGGTGGGCTCTTTCGCGGAAGGGAACGTAACTCACCTGTGGGGAATGTGGGTCGAACCCGAATACCGGAAACTTGGCCTCGGTGGAAAGCTCCTCGACGCGATACTCTCCGAGATCGATGCCTCGCATCCCGCGAACGAGGTGAAGTTGGGCGTGGTCTTTTCGTCAACTGCCGCCCGGCGCCTGTACGCCAATCGCGGGTTCAAGGAGACCGGCCACACCGAGCCTCTGGAGCACACCCCGTCCGTCAACTGGTATGAGATGGTTCGACGCCGTTCAGGCTAGAATCTGGACGAGTCCGATCAATCCCGCGGCCTCCTCCAAACGGGTTACTGGGCGTAACAACGCTTGCATCCTGCGGGCAGCGCGCTCTGTATCGTAAGTCGCTACATAGTATACAAAATGTATAATACACATCGCGCGATGTTTCCGGCATGGACTCCCTCTTCGGAAGCGAAACGCGGGCACGAGTCCTGGAACAGCTCGCGACAACGCCGCGGCCGCAGTCCGCCTACCGGATCGCCCGCTCTATCGGGGCACAACCGATTCAGGTGCTCAAGGTGCTGAAGCAACTGAGCGGTCTAACTGAGAGAACCGCTGCCGGATGGGTGCTCTCGGACAACTTGCTACGGAACTTCCTTCGCGCACGGTCGGACGCCGAGGCTCAACGAATTCGTCGCGAGAAGGACGAGATTCTGGTTCGTTTGGGGGCGAAGCCGAGCTGGGAGTATGAACGAGCTCGAGTTCGACAGAGTCATCGCACTCGCCCGTGAGCACGAGGACCGGATCGCATGGTTCGGAGCCCTCCTCCAGAAGGAGTCACGTACACTAGTGGAGATCGTCGGGGATTCCGCGATCGAATGGTACCTGACTTCCGCCGACTACGTCTCTCAGGACATCGACGTGGTGGGCCGGCGCGATCGAGTTACACCCGTGCTCCGGCGTTGGGGCTTCCGGCAGGTCGAGGGTAGAAGCCAGCGGGTGTACTGGTTCAAGCGTGCGCTCGGACTCGTGGACATCGTCGGGGAGGGAGACCGGTCGGGACTTCGACCTCGTCGGATTCAGACTCCGTACGGGCCAGTTCTGGTCAGTGCCGTGGAGCCACTCATAGCCCGACGGCTGATCCGATCCCACCGAGAGAAGTCGCCCGAACTTTACCGGCAAGCAGTGCGGCTCGCCACTCGATCCACGCTCGACTGGCAGTACTTGGAAGCGATGGCGGAATTCGAGGGCGTGCACTCTCTTCTGAAGAGGCTGAAGAAGTCCGTCGAAGGACGGCCCAGATCCACACGGGACTGACCGCGACGACGAGGGGGCTCGCGAAGCGCGAAACCGAGTTCCAGGCGCTCAGGTCATCAGCGGCTTAGCTGCCGTGAGCCTGCGTGGCGTGACGTTGCAAGGCGATCAGCGCCCCGAACTTCGCCCCGCACTTCGGGCAAACGTACACTCCCTGCTCCGCGCGGTGAACGCTTGCCGTGTGGTCCCGCAATGCGTCTTCCGTCGGGAGGTTTACTCCGCAGGTCACGCAGATGAAGTTCGGCATACGTTCCGAGCCCTCGAACTATTGTCCCCCGAGGTTGAAGTAAGCTTGGGTGTCGGATTGGAAGTTGCCCCCGGGGCGAGTCTAGGGTCGGTACAAGAACGACAGCGCAGGGGTCCGTCCCGTGGGGTCGACCTCAGCGCGGAGAACGTCCCTCGTTGGCGGTCCAAACGGTCCGAAGTCGTCGGTAGCGCGCCCAGTCGGCGGCGCTCTCGCTGCCGAGCAAGGTCCGGACAAAAGTAGCCGGGATTCGGACCGTGTTGGTCCGGCCGTAGGTCGGGTGGACGAAACAGAGAGCGGGCCACCGGCCGTGACCGATCGTCTCCGGTACGACGAGCGTCCAGGGGACGGTCACGAGCCCCGTCAGGTATCGGAACGTAATCCCCCGCTCCGTGATGCCGAACCGCCACGGGACGAGGAATGACTCTGCGAGCAACGCGAGGGCGGGCGGGACGAGGTAAATGTACCCGTAGTCGAGAAGCGCCGAAGCGAATCGGCCCGTCCCGGTGGCCAGGAACAGACCCGCCGAGGCCACCGCGGCGAACACGAGTGCAAGAATCGCCACTCTGCTCCAAACGATGCTCGGTAACCCGCGGGGAGCCCAGTCGACTTCGACGGGGGCCGGCAGGAGACGACCCCACGCGTCCCCGGGCCGGAAACCGTCCTGGGGCGCTGGGGGCCGGTGGTCGGCCACGGACGAGGGTGCCTCGGAAGTCACGGCCGTCCGTTCCCTCCCCGCGGCGATCGGCTCGCCAACCCATCCTACGACGCCGTCGGCGACCCCTCGGATGCGGGGACCGATGGTTCGAACACCCGGCGGTACAGATCCTCGCCGTAGCTCGTGACGAGAGGCGCTCCTTCGAGCATCCGGAACGTCCGCCGGCCATCCTCGGTCCTCTCGGCGCGCAGAAACAGCGTCGAACCCGAAGCTCGGCGCTCGAGGCGCTCCGCGAGGTCGTAGAGGTGCGTAACGAAGAAGACGCGGACGCCGGAGTCCACGAACGCCCGCACCGTCTCGTCGGCGATCTCTGAGCCCTCCCGTTCGTTGGTGGAGGAGAACGACTCGTTGCAGAGCAGGAAGCATCCCGAGCGGGCGCGGTCGGCGATCTGACTCATTCGCTTGAGCTCCTCGTCGAACTTCCCGCCTTCCATCGCGGCGTCCTCCTCGCGCTTGAAGTGGGTGAACATGCCGAGACCGACGCTCGCCGACATCCGTTGGGCGGGGACGAACATTCCGGCCTGCA
>JASHUL010000123.1 GCA_030039995.1 Thermoplasmata archaeon | reverse complement strand
TCCATTTACCGCATATCCTACGAGCTCGATGGTTCCACGCTCCACGTCCGTCTCCTCGGCCGGGACGTCAACGGGAAGCGGGTCGAGCGTCGCCTGACCGGCGCCGAGCCGTACTTCTTCGCCCTCGCCGAGGAGCGGGCCAAGGCGGTCGCCCCGGAGATCGTCTCCGTGACACCGGGCCCGCCGAACACCGGCGGCCACCCGACGATCCGGGTGCAGACTCGCTATCCCTTCGACGTCCCGAAGGTCCGAGCCCTCTTCTCCTGGCACGGCGAGGCGGACGTTCCGTTCCACAACAGGGTCCGAGGCGACTACCACCTGAACCACGTGGAGATCCCCGACACGCCGACCTTCCCGATCAGCATGGTGAAGCCCCTCGCCGAGAAGCCCCCGGTCACCCCCCGCATCTTCGGCTTCGACATCGAGGTGTTCGACGAGGGAGGCTACGCCCGGCCCGAGAACCCGGAGAACCCGATCCTCTCCGTGGCGTTCTACGACACGAAGTTGAACGCTTACGGCATCATCTACCGGGGAGCGAAGGTCGACCCCGAAGCCGTCCGAGCCCGGATGCAGGCCCAGATCCCGGAGCGACTCGGGGTCAAGATCACCGAGCCGATCCACATCTTCCCCGTCCCGGACGAGGCGGCCGTCGTCGGCGGCTTCGGCCAGGTGCTGGGCCAGGTCGAGCCGGACGTCCTCGAGGCGTACAACGGATACCAGTACGATTACCCCTACGTCTGCGGACGGGTCGAGCGTCTCCTGCTCCAGGACCCCGGTAGCCCCGACCTCCAGCGGCTTCTCTCGTCATTCCACCGGTCCTACGAGAACATGGACCGCCGTCACGAGTGCGCCTTCGGTGAACGCGGGATCCCGTCCCCACGTTACTCGCTGCACGACCCGCTTGCGATCCTGCGGAAGATGGAACTCAAGCAGCGCTCCTACTCGCTCGAATCCGTGGCGCAGGACTTCCTTGGCTACGGGAAGGTCGAGCGGCCTGGCTCGGTCGCCCAGATGTTCCGAGACGACCTGGTCGGGTTCGCCGCCTACAACCTGCTCGACGTCGCGCTGATGATGGCGGTCGACCGGAAGCGGAAGCTCCTCGGCTACGCCCTGCGCATCGCCGAGGCATCGAACATCGAGATCGAGGACATTCTGTTCAACAGCCGCGTCGTCGACGGGGTCCTGTTCGCGGTCGCTCGGGAAAGCGGTCCGCCGACGATCGCCTTGCCGTCGAGCGCGTTCGCCCCCGCCGGCCAACGAGTCGGGGCGGGTGCCGAGGTCTTCGACCCGATCCCCGGGATGTACGAGGGACTCGTGGCGCTCGACCTGAAGGAGGAGTATCCGTGTCTCATGCAGACGTACAACATCTCGCCCGAGACCCGGAAGGCGGCGGAGCTCTCGATCGACGATGCCGAGCGGTACGACGAGTCGAGCTACTACCTCCGGCAGACGGGCGGTCGTTATCGGAAGGAACCAAAGGGGATCGTCTATCGGGGTCTCGCGAACTTCCGACGGCTACGGGCCGTGGCGAAGGCGGCGGTCAAGGCGGCGGCGATGGGGTCGCCGGAACGGGAAGAAGCCGATACCAACTCGAAGGCGACGAAGTTCGTCACCAACTCATTCGCCGGCGTCCTCGGTTCGGGCCACTGGCGGCTCGGCAACATCGAGATGTTCGAGGATATCACCGGGATGGCCCGGGCCCAGCTCGCCTGGAACCGCGAGCATCTCGAGGATACGGCGTGGCTGACGCAGGTCCTTGGCTTCGAGTGCCACGGTCGCGTCGTCACCGGCGACACCGATTCGTGCTACGTCCAGTTCTCGGGCACCAAGGGTCCGATCACGGACCTGGACCTGCTCCATGACGGGATCGTGCCGAGGGTCGTCGCGGCGCTCAACAAGTCCTACGAGGAGTTCCACCGACAGAACGGCGCCGAGGAGAACTTCACCTCGGTCGATGTCGAGGGGATCTTCGAGCGGTTCCGCGTCCTTCCCCGTGCCGGATCCGAGGAGGGCGCAAAGAAGCGGTACTTCGGCCTCTTCGCCTTCGACGGTGAGACGGACGTCCGTGCGCTGCCGTACGAGCGGCGCGTCAAGTACGCCGGCATCGAGACGAAGCGGTACAACAACTCCCCGCTGACGAAGGACGCCCAGGCGAAGGTCATCGAGATGGACCTCACGGGCCGACCCACCGACGAGATCATCGCCTACGTGGACCGGCTCCGCGAGGAGGTCCTCTCCGGCGCCCGCGACGAGGACCTGCTGAAGCCGTGCAAGCTGAACCGTGATGGGCTCGAGGGCTACAAGGCCGCCCAGCCGTTCGTCCGCGCGATGCGGAACTGGCAGCGTCTCTCGGGCAAGACCGTCTTCCGCGACGACGAACTGCACTGGGTCTACGTTCGGGGGGTCCGGCACTCGGCCTTCTCCGTGCCGGGCGACGAGTCGGTGACCTGGGACGTCTTCGCCATCCCGTACGGCATGTCGCTTGAACAGGCCCGAAAGGCCGGATACGACATCGACCTCGATCGGGCGGCGTGCTGGAAGGAGTTCGGTGACGGTCCGATCTCGCTCGTGGCGCCGTATCTCGAAGGCGAGCAGGGCACGATGCTCGGCGAGGTGACGGAGTACTGATGGCCGAGCCACCGAAGACCCTGCAGCCGCTCCTCTTGACCGGGAACGCGGTCGACATGCTCCGCAGCCTTCCCAATGGCTGCGTTCAGGTTGCCGTGACGTCGCCCCCGTACTGGGGGCTCCGTTCGTACGGAACGGAGCCGCAGACGTGGCCGGACGGCTGGAAAGGCGAGCTCGGGAACGAGCCGACGCCCGAGCTATTCGTCGCTCATCTGACGGCGATCTTCCACGAGCTCCGTCGCGTGCTCCGCAAGGACGGCACGCTCTGGCTGAACATCGGCGACACGTATGCGGGTAAGCCGGTCGGCTCGTTCAACGGTGG
>JASHUL010000122.1 GCA_030039995.1 Thermoplasmata archaeon | reverse complement strand
GGACGAAGAAGAGGTAACCCGCTCCTGCCGGCCTAACCGGACGACGTGGCCCCGTCGCCGCGTTCCTCGAGGATCTGTCGGAGCACCTCTCGGATCTGCGGCTGACGGATCGGCTTCTGCAGCACCTGAAACGCTCCGCCCTGGATCAGTTCCCGGACGCGGGGGTCGTCGGTCGAGTTGCCCGTGCAGACGACGATCGTCACGCTCGGGTCGCGCGAGCGGAAGTGGCGGGCGACCTCGTTCCCGCTCTTCGGCGGGGCGCGGGGCCGACTGAGGATGTCGAAGCCGGCGCCGGGCGCGGTCGTTTCCCCGAGCGACACGTCGAGAAACACGACCTGGGGGTGGATCCGGTCGAACGCCGCGAGGGCGTCCGCCGCGGACCCGGCCTCGACGATGTGGTCCGCCGGGACCTTCTCCTGCAGGAGTCCCTGCTTGACCGTTAACCGGACGGTCGGAGAATCGTCCACGATGAGGTACCGGAGTTCCTCCATCGCGCCTCCCCGCGTGCCCCCGGGACCCGCGGTACGATAGGGATGCCCCTTAGGGGTACATAACCTCGCAGGAAGTGCTGGAACGACCCCCGGGGCGGCGCCCGGGGCTAAACGACGCGGAGCAGGCCGTACGGCGCCGAGTCGGTGCCTTCGGTGAGGACGAACTTGGGGGTCCACGGGTCGGAGCCATGGATGAACAGACGGCCCTGGACCTGGCGCAGGTGGAGGCGAAGCGCCGCGGACGAACGCATCGGTTCGAGCAGGGGGGAGCTGGGGGGCCCGACGGCGATCGCATGGATCGGAGCCCCGCGCACCGCCTGCTGGATCTGCGCGGGAAGCCGGACCATCATGTCCGGGCTCATCGCGACGCCGAGCGAGGTGGCGATCGAGACGAGCCCTTGGAGCGAAACGACGAACAGGCCCGGCGCGTCGGGCGTCGACCCCGAACGCAGGAACTGGTCGAGCCCGATGTCGTCGGACGGAGGGGCCGGTGTCGCCTCGGCCGGGCCCCCCACGCGCACGATCATCGGCTCGAACGCCGACCGCTCCTCGTTCGGTCCGGCCGGCGGAAGGAGGAATCGGACCTGCGCGAGGAACCGGTGCCGCTCGACCGCGCCGTGCATCGCCTCCCAGGTGTCGTCCGGCAAGCTGTTCGAACCGGGCACGACGATCACCCGCCCCCCAAGCTCGACCGTCTCGGCGAGCATCGGGGCGAGCAGGACACGCGGCACCTGGTTCGGAACGTCGTCCGCTACCTCCAGCAAAGACGTTCGCCCGAGCGGCAATCGACCGAACGCATCCGCGAACGCGCGGGAGCCCGGCCACAGGAAGCCCGGAAGCCGGTCGGGGGCCGGGGTGTACCGGCCGCCCATCACCTCCCCGTACGGCTTCGGCGGGACGATGCACTCGAAGCGCGCCGACTCGAGCGAGTACGGGTAGAGCGCGTTCTCGATGCGCACCCCGCGCAACTTGTACAGCGTGAGCCACCGCTCGAGCCGGCCGTCCACGACCTCGCGGCTCGCCACGGCCACCCCGTTCACGAGGTAATCGAGCTGGGTCTGCTCCTCGCGTTCAAGAACGAACAGTAGGTGCGTTCGCGCGGAGCCCATTCGACGCAGGAGCGACCGCTCGACATCTGCCCGAGACGGCGCGCCTCCCTCCTCCGACGGCCCCCGGTCGGCCAGGTACGACTCGACCAGCGCGTCCCAGGAATCCAGGACGACCAGGGACGGCCGCTCGGGGTTGATGCGACTCCATGCCTCCTGCAACGGCTCGGGGAGCCAGAGGAACTCTCGCAGGTCCCGGGTCGCCGAGGGGGCGTCGCTGACCACGCCCGGCCCCTCCCGAAGGAGTGCCCGCGCCGCGGTCGCGAACCCGGAATCCGGCGTCGTATTGTCGATTACCTGGATCCCATGGTGTCGGTTCTCCCCGAGCCAGGGGAAGGCGCGTAACACATCGTCGGTCGGTACGCGGTTCGTCACGAAGTACCGCGACCCGGGGAACGATTGCAACAGCGCGAGCGCAAGACTGGTCTTACCTGCGCCCGGGGGCCCTCGCAGCAGCAGCGACTGGGGCGGCGGCAGGGCCAGGAAATCGGCGAGCTCCCGGGGTATCGGCAGGGAGGCTCCCATGCCGGGAGGATATGGTGAGAGGGTGCTTAATCGTCTTACGCCTCCCCCCGCCCGCGGTTCCGCGGGGAATGAGCGGGCCCCGGGGGAGGGGGCCCGCGCCGAAGGATCGCGTCAGCAGGCGCCGCGGGCGACGACGTCCTCGCACGAAGACGCCGGGATGACGTCGAGCGAGCCCGCCTGGCCGAACGCCCCGAGGTACTGGCGTACCGCACCCTCGTCCGGGCCCTCGATCAGGACATAGAGGTGGTGCTGGCCCCGGGCGACCGCATCGCCGACCAAGTTCAGTCCCGCCTGCTTCGCGTTCTCGTTGGATAGGATCTTCAGCAGGTACGGGGCCATCTGCGGGTTCCCCGCGGGGCAGCGATCGGCGGGATGGCGGTGCTCGACGACGAAGAGCGGCATGCTCGGGCCGAGCCGGGCGGGGGTCATTCCGCTTCCGTTAGGCGCAGGGTTCCGCGCCGCGGGGCAGGTCCCGCCACTATCGGGAGGCCCGCTAGGCGCAGGGAAAGCCGTCGAGGAAACCCCACCAGGCCTCGATCGCCGCCCGGGCGGAGCCGAGCGCCACGGGGCACTCTTCCGGGCGCTCGCGTAGGACGCGCTCGAGGATCTCGCGCTCCGCGCGGGAGTGCTCGACGTCCGCTCCGGTGTGGACCCGGAAGAACTCGTGGGTGCGCGGGTCGGAGATCCCGTACATCGCCCGGATCCCGCGCGACTTCTCGGCCGCGATCTCGGGGAAGATCGACTCGTACGAATAGAGCGCGGCGAGCGCGCTCGCCGCACCGCGGGAGGTGAGGCGTTCGTACGCCGCCAACAGCCTCCGCGTCGACGGGGTCGCCCGAGCCGACCGAGCGGTCCGGCGGGCGACGCCCAGCCCTTCCGCGAAGTCGAGCCAGAGCTCGGGGTGGGTCGGGTCCCGGCCTTCTTCGTCCTCGAGGTTCTCGAGGAGCACACGCCGGTCGGCGGGGTCCAAGAGCTTCGAGTAGGCCGCCGCGACGTACCGCGGGAAGTTCGACTCGAAATGGTAGTACTGGCCGGCGTACGACCGGAGCGTGTCGATCGGCACCTCGCCGCGGCTCCAGGCGACGTAGAACGGGTGCCGTAGCAGGTGTCGTTCGCGGAGCAGTTCGTCGATCGGCCGAACGTAGCGGGCCATGTCCCTCCGAGGGACGGGGGGTCTAAACCGTTTCCGACCCCGCCGCCGGCCATCGGCAGGATGATGAACCCCGCCTCGACTCGTACGTCGTTAGTGAACTCGCTGCGTCCGATCTCCGACGACCCGGCGGCCGCGGTCGCGCTCGTCCGGGCGGCCGTCCGCTCGCGGAACGACCCCGATGACGAGAGCGTGCCGTTCCTCTCGTCGCTCGAGCGTGACATCGTCGCGGGGGTCGCCCGCGGCACGCTCTGGTTCCGGGAAGGTCGGGCCGTCGGGATCGCGCTCTGGAGCGCTCCGGCTCCTCTCGGCCTGACGGTGGAGGTCCTTCATCTGGAAGACGGGCTCGGGTCCACCGCGGCCTACGAGCAGTTCTTTCACGACGTGGAGGCGGCGGCCGGACCGGTCGCCTTCGCCCCGGGTCGACTGGCCGGCCTATCGACCGCCGAGGAGTCCCGATTGATGGAGCACCTCGGCTTCGCGATGTTCGCCCGCTCGGAGATGCGATTCCCGCCGACGGCGGAGCCGCCCGCGGCGGTCGCCGTCTCGGGGCTCGCGCCGTTCGCCTCGGAGGACGAGACCGAGCTCCGACGTGTCTACCGCAACGCCTACGACGGCCAGCTCGACCGGTTCCTGTTCCAGCTCGACCCCGACCCCGAGAAGGAGGCGGTCGCGGCGATCCGGGAGATCCTGGACGGCCGATGGGGGGAGTTCCTCCCCTGGGCCTCGTTCGTCGTGCGGGACGAGCGGGCCGTCGTGGCGGCGACGCTCGTGACGCGGGCGCCGTACGGCCCGCTGATCGCCCACGTGATGGTCGACCCGCGCTCCCAGGGGAAGGGGCTCGGCCGCGCGGTGCTCACTGCGACCGTGCGAGCCCTCCGGGACCGGCACGAATCGGTCATCGTGCTCAACGTCACGGAAGGGAACACGCGAGCGATCCGCCTGTACGAGGGCCTCGGCTTCGTCCGGACGATCGGACCGTCGCACGGATGGTACTCGACCGGCCGGATCCCGGTGACGGGCCGGGATCCCTAGGACGCCACCGCGCCCGGCGGTGCCTCGTCGGCGCGCGGGTGGAACCCGAGCCGCCGGAGTGCACCGAAGCCGACGACCATGACGAGTCCGAACGCGGCGATCGACGTCCCCGCGATGAGGTAGGTGCCCTGCACGCCCATGGCGCTTGTCAGCACTCCTCCGGCGGTCTGTCCGAACGGGACGAGCGCGTAGCTCCCGACCTCGTCCGCCGAGAAGACCCTTCCGAGCATCGCGTCCGGCACCGTCGCCTGGACGGTCGCGAGGAAGATCGTCATGATCATCCCCGGCATCATCCCGTAGACGAAGATCACGGGGAGCGCGAGCCAGACCGACCGGACGACCCCGAGGGCGACGAGGGCGACCCCCATGGCCACCGTGAGCCCCATGATCGCGCGTCCCGCCCTCGGCTCGAAGGTGAACTGCGAGACGAGCGCGAAACCGGCCGCGACGCCGAGCGTCGACGCGGCGACCATCGCGCCGTACCACACGCCCTCGGACAGTCCGAGCCAGCTCCCGACGTACAGCCCGAGCTCGACCAACGCGACCGCCGACAGGAAGTTGACGACGAGCGCGGCCACCGTCACCTCGAAGAGCTCCCGCCGACGCCACAGGTACGAGAACCCCTCCACGGCCTCGGCCCCCACCGAACGGCGCGCGGCGGCGCGGCGGACCGTGAGGTCGACGTCGATGCGGAGGAGCGCGAGCTGGGTCGCGAAGAACATCGCGAAGGAGAGGGCGAGCGCGTCCGGCTCGTTGCCGACCGTCAAGAGGAGACCGACCGCGAGCGTTGCTCCGGCGCCGACCACGGCCGAGACGGCGTAGATCAGCCCGTTCGCGCGGCCGAGGTCGGGCGCGGTGACGAGCCGAGGGATCGATGCGTTGAACGCGGGTCGGAAGAGCGTCGCCCCGACGATGACGGTCGCCCAGCACGGATAGAGCAGCGCGACCCAGACGGGCAGGTAGAAGCCGGTCATCGGGAAGGTGAGGCGGCCACCGGGCACGACGATCAGGTCGGCGGCCGCGGCGGTCACGCCGAGCAGCGAGAGGAGGTTCACGACGCGCATCAGGCGCGCCCGGTCGTGTCGGTCCGCGAGGGCGCCCGAGAAGAACGCGGCGACGAACGTCGGGACCGCCGACGAGAGCCCGAGGAGCGTGAGCGCGTACGCCCCGTACGTCACGCGCACGTCGGACGGGTACGCGAGCGTCACCGCGAACAGTAGGACCACGAGCACGGAGGCGGGAGCGCCGGTCTGGAGCGCGCCGGCCGCGAGCATCGCTCCGAACGAGGGCCGTTCGAACAGGTCGGAATAGCGGCTCAGTGCTCTCCTCCCACCCGGGACCTCCGAACCCTGGTGTTCCTCGATAAGCCTTCCGCGCGAGCGGAACCCGCCCGCGCCGGGACGCCCGACCGAAATCCGCTTGTACGCCGCCCGGGTCCGGCCGCTCGACGGACCGCCGATGCGTTTGCTCCACCACGACGACGCGACCGGTCGGTTCCGACTCCGTCTCGAGACCCCGAGCGACCTGTGGCGGATCGCCCGGTTCGTTCACCCCGGGGAGATCGTCGGGGCGTCGACCACGCGCCGAGACCCCGAGGCACCCCCCGACGTCGCGGGGGCCGAGCGAACGCGGCGACGGGTGTTCCTCGCCGTCCGCGCCGAGCAGGTCGAGTTCCACGGGTTCACGAAGCACGTGCGGGTCACCGGCCCGATCGTCGAGGGCCCGTTCGACATCGGCCGCCACCACACGCTCGACCTCGGGGAGGGGGACGAGGTGACGGTCGCCAAACCGGAGCCGACCGGCGCCGACCGGACGATCCTGGACGAGGGCCTGAAGGGGGTCGACGACCCGACCGTCCTGATCGGGGCCGTCGACTGGGGTGACTCCTCGTTCGTGCGACTTCGCGGCCGCGCGATCCTTCCGGTCGCGGACGTGCGACGGACGATCGCGGGCAAGCAGTTCGAGCGGGGGCAGGGCGAGAAGGACCGGAAGGCCTACCTCGACGAGATCGTCGCCGTCCTCCGCCGGGAGGGCGCGGGGGCGACGGCGGTGCTCGTCGTCGGCCCCGGCTTCCTGAAGGAGGACGTCAAGCGCCGGCTCCTGGAGGACGACCCCGCGCTCTCCCGTCGCGTGACGCTGTATGCGACGAGCGAGTCCGGCCGGGTCGGCGTCGACGAGCTCTTGCGCTCCGGGAAAGCGAGCGAGGCGCTCCGCGGGAGCGTCGCGGCCGAGGAGGCCGAGGTCGTCGAGCGGCTCGTGCGCGGGCTCGCCGGAGGGCGTCGGGCGGCGGTTGGGGCGGCCGAGGTCGCGGAGGCGACCGACGCCGGCGCGGTCGACACGCTCCTCGTGTCGGAGTCGTTGCTCGCC
>JASHUL010000121.1 GCA_030039995.1 Thermoplasmata archaeon | reverse complement strand
CCAGCCGTAGTTCGCGGGCTCGCCCCGGGCCGGGGGCGTCGAGCCGACGCGAGCTGCAATTCCTGTTGCAACTCGCGTCTAACCGTGGAACGCCCTCGCGACGCTGATAGCAATCCGCGCCCGGCTGTCGAAATGCCGTCGTGCGCGAGTCTAGCGATGCTTCTTTCGCCAAGCTCGGATGGCGGAGAGGTCCTCTCGATGGGCATCCCCTAGGGTCCGTAGAAGACGCCGCTTGGCTTCTGCAGGCGAGTAGACCTTCGAGCGCACGTCCCCGAAGATGTCGACCCGCGTTCTCTTCCCCGCCGGCCGATGGATTCCGACGAACCGGGTGCCTGCGTACGTCCCCTTGAGTTCCTCCACGAAGAAGCAGTAGGGTGGGAAGGTTGTCAATCGGCTCAGAGCGGGGGTCCAGCGGCCATCCCGAAAACGTTCGAAGGAGAGCGTCATCGTCGGGCCCTCGGTTTTGACGACCTTGAAGTTTCGAACGTCTTTCGCGTGAGCCCGACCGTGTTCGGGCGAGTTCAGGAACTTCACGACGACCTCGATCGGGAGCGGGATGGAATCTCCGGCATCTTCGAAGTACGTCATCGCGCTCGCGGATACGGCGTCCGGACATTTAGCGATGCACGCGCATGCAACGTAGAAAGCCCCCGCGGCCTCCATGGATGGCAGGGGGCCCTGCGGCAGCTAAACTCCCGCATGTGTGGACGACGAATGCTGGTTACAAAAGACCGTTAATCCGGTCACGTGACCTGAAATCCAGTCATGCGCCTTCACTCCACTCCAACGGGAACTCTGGGCAGCCGCTCGCGATTCGCCGTTCTGGGCCTCGTGGTTCTGTAGGTTTGAGACGCGATGGGGGTGCTCTTCGCTTAGAGCTAGCGGGGACCCACCCAGCGGACCGAATCGTGGGCCCTGTCGTCGGGTCGCGCCGACGCTACGTTACCCAACCTTTGAGCCTCTTCGATCGGCGGGGTCGGGTCCGCGGCTTCCCAGCGAGGGCGACCCGGAGGCTCGCCACTGTGCTGGGCAGCCCCGCCTCTAATCCGACGGTGGGCGTCCAACCAAGGTGTTGCCGCGCGAGTCCGATGTCCGGACATCGCTGCTTCGGGTCGTCTTCGGGCAGCGGTCGGTAGTTGAACCTGAGCGGAATCCGTAGGGCCACTGCAACCAACTCGGCGACTCGCCGGATCGGTACCTCGGCCGGGTTGCCGAGGTTCATCGGGGTCGGCACCTCCTTGGGGGCCTCCATCAACCGATCCAACCCGGCCACGAGGTCGGCGACGTAGCAGAAGGACCTCGTCTGCGTGCCATCGCCGTAGATCGTCAGCGGTTCACCCCGTAGGCCCTGGACCACGAAGTTGGAGATCACCCGGCCGTCGGCTGGATCCATGCGCGGCCCGTACGTGTTGAAGATACGGGCAATTCGGACGTCCAGACCGTAGGACCTCCGATACGCCACCGCCAGCGCCTCCGAGAACCGCTTTCCCTCGTCGTAGCAGCTGCGGACCCCGATCGGGTTAACGTTCCCCCAATATCGCTCGGATTGCGGGTGGACCGTCGCGTCGCCGTACACCTCGCTGGTCGAGGCGATGAGCACTCGGGCATCCGCCCGGCGAGCCGCCTCGAGCACTCGATGCGTTCCGGTCGAGTTGACCAGGAGCGTGGAAATGGGGTCGCGCTGGTACGCGGGAGGGGAGGCGGGGCTCGCCAGGTGATAGTACTTCTCGGCGCGGGGCAGCGTCGACGAACGGGCCAGGTCGGCGCGTCTGAACGTGAAACCTCGGCGGTGCCAAACCGAACGGAGATTCTCGAGTCGGCCCGTCGAGAGATTATCCAGCCCCGCCACGGTTTCGCGCCGTGACACCAGGAACTCCACTAGGTTGGAACCTAGGAACCCCGCGGCGCCGGTGACGGCTACTTTCGCCAAGGCCTCGACCGGCCACGCCGGAGAATCCTAAAGAGATTTCCGAGAAGAACGAGCGCGGTCGCAGTGTCTCGAGCTCCGCACCTCGCGCGAGGGATGCGTCAGGAACCCCCTCTTAGTGTCGACGCGGGTCTTCCTCGCGGATGCGCCTCGAGACCGCCTGCACCTCGCGGAACACTCTGAGCGTGTTTCCGCCGAGAATCTTGCGGCAGTCGTCCTCGGTGTAGCCTCGCTCGCGCAGCGCCTCCGGGATCTTGGACAAGTCGCCGGCCGAGTCGAGACCTTCCGGCAACTGACCGTGAACTCCGTCGAAGTCCGAGCCGAGGCCGACGTGATCGATCCCCGCCACCTTCGCGACGTGGTCGATATGGTCGATGAGGCGCGACAGGGGCGGGCGGGGAATCCGATCCATGTAGCGGCGTTGCAGCGCGTCCCGCTCCTCGTAGCTTAGCTCGCGAGCTTGGGACGATTGGTCCGCGGAGATGCCGGCGGCAGCCCGTTCAAATTCCGGTCGAAGGGCCTTCCATGCGTCACGATACTCCTGGGAGATGAACCCCGAGAAGAAGTTGACCTGAATCACACCCCCGCCCGACGCCGGTCCGCCGGAGTTCGCCGCTGCGACAAGCATCGCGTCGGTCATGTTACGAGGGTGATCGCAGAGTGCCCGCGCTGCCGAGTGCGACGCCATCACCGGGGCCCGACTGACGGTCACCGCCCGATCGAAGGTACGGTCCGAGACGTGCGAAATGTCCACGATCATGCCCAGGCGGTTCATCTCCAGAACCACCTGCTCGCCGAACCCCGTGAGTCCCGTCTCGTGGTGCGGAACCTTGGGGTCGTCGAGGTCGCCCGACGACTCGGCCCACTCGTTCGAATTCGACCAGGTGAGGGTCATGTACCGGACGCCCAGGGAATGGTACTGCCGCAGCAGAGCGAGCGAGTTCTCGATCGAGTGGCCCCCCTCGATCCCCATCAACGCCGCGAATCGGTGGGATTGAAACGCGGCCTCGATCTCGTCGGGGCTGACCGCCAGGACGACCCGGTCGGAGTGTCGAGCGACTTGGGACAGGACCGAATCGATCAGCTCGAGCGTCCGTCGGGCATAGTGCCCCCGGAAGCGAGTGGGGTCTACCCAGATGGAGAAGAATTCCGCGCTCAGTCCTCCGCGATGAACGGCCTCGAGGTTCACGTGCCCGCCGGCCAACGGATCCGCGAGATCGAACCCTTCGTCGAGGAATCGCTGGGGTGTGTCCGCGTGGGTATCGATGGTGAGAGCGGGGTTCGCGGTGGGTGCGGGCAT
>JASHUL010000120.1 GCA_030039995.1 Thermoplasmata archaeon | reverse complement strand
GGAGCGCGGCCCGGGGCCCACTGCTTCGACCACTCTTTCTGCGCCGGGTCGGTCGCGGAGCCGACCTCCCAGAGCGCGAGCTCCAGCTCCTGACCGCGGGGACCGACGCTCACCCAACGGTAGCCACCGGGGAGCCGGGCGTCGGTCTTCCGCTCGAAGCCGACCTTCTGCTCGAAGAACTCGAGGGACCTCGCTTGATCGCTCACGACGAGGGTCACTTGGTAGATCTTTCCGTCCATCGGCCGTCTTCCGTTCCGTACCGTGAGGTTCGGACCCGCGGCGAGCACGACACCGGACCTTAGAAGCTCCGCGGGACGCATCGGGGCTTGCGAGGACCGAACCAACTTACTTGAATCCGGTTCGCGCATGTCGGCGGGGGGCGAGAACGATCGAGGGGACGGTCGGGGGAGACCGAGCGCCGGATCCGAGGGGATCGACCGCCCTCCCCCCGATCCCGCGCGTCTCGACGGGCAATCGTGGATTGGACGCGATGCTCGACGGGGGCTTGCTCCCGGGGCGCCCGTACCTCGTCATCGGACCGGCCGGGAGCGGAAAGACGACGCTGGCCCTGGAGTTCCTCTGCGAGGGGATCCGTCGCGGCGAGCGATGTCTTCTCGTCACGCTCGAGGAACCTCCCAACGAATGTCGGTTCAACCACCGAGGGTTCGGGGCCGAGTTCGGCCGCATCGACGTGTTCGACGCGATCCCGGACGTGATGCACTACGAACACGTCCCGTTCACCGACATCTCCCGGGCGCGGTCGTCGAGCGCCTTCGGCCGGGTGCCGTGGGTCATTCGCCGCACGCCGGAGTTGACGAGCGTGGAGATCACCATCAACGCGCTGGAACAGATGCTGCGCAGCGAGGTCGCCCGGTGCGGCTATTCCCGGGTGGTCATCGACTCGCTGACCGCCCTCCAGTACTTCTGCATGAAAGGACTGGACGAAGTGGCGGGCGCCCAGACGTTCTTACGGTTCCTCTCCGACCTGTACATCACGTCCGTGCTCACGGTCGAGTCCCCGTCGGACGACGGCGACTCCACGGAGCGGATTCTCGCCCGGGGGGAGGTCCGTTTGTTTCGTTGGGAAGCCCAACGGGCGACGGTCCGGGCGGTGGGCATCGAGAAGTTCCGGGGGAGTTCGCACGACCAGCGGCTGCATCCGTACCGCATCGGACCGAACGGCCTCGAGATCGACCTCGCGACCACCGTCTCGCGGCGGGGGATCGGGCGTAGCCGACGCTCGCACGTCCGGCCCCCGCCGCCGCCCTCGGAGTCGGCCGCCCCGCCGGACACCGTGCCCTCCCCGAAGTAGTCGCCCGAGGCACACCGAACGAAGAGGGCCGTTTACGGCGCGGGGCCCCGGCCGCCGACCCCACACCGGAGAACGGACGGTTCGGATGCCGAACTCTTCTACCTCCCCGGGTTGGCCGGCGAAGGGGATCGTGCACCGAGGTTCGCGTGCGGCGAAGAGTCCCCCCGTGCGGGTGCGGCCGGCCCGCGCTTCGGACCTCGAGACTCTCGCGCAACACCGAGACCGGATGTGGACGGATATCGGCCGCCACTCCGATCGAGAGATTCGGGCGGGAAGCGCAGCCGCCCGTCAGTGGATTCGACGGGAGTTCCGGGCCGGCCGGTACATCGCGTTCGTCGCGGAACGCGAGGGCATCGGGATCGTGGGGAGCGGCGCGATCTGGCTCCGTCCCTCGCAACCGTATCCCGGCCTCCGCCCGAGACCGGAGGCGCCGTACATCCTGTCGATGTACACGCGGCCCGAAGCCCGAGGGATGGGAGTCGCCACCGGTCTCGTACGGCAAATGATCCGGTGGGCCCGGCGGGAAAAGTACCGGCGGATTACGCTGCACGCATCGGCGCAAGGAGCCTCCGTGTACCGGGCCCTCGGATTCGAGGCGTCGAACGAGATGCGCCTTAGCCTCACCCGAGGAGGGTCACCCGGCACCACCGCGAAGTCGGCCCGCCGAGCCCGTCGTGGCCCTCGCCGGTGAACCGGTCGCGAAACCCGCTCCGGGCATTCCGCTCGGGAAACTCTCCCTGGACGCGAGGGTCAGCGCCGGCCGGGCCGGGGAGGTGAGCGACGTCGGGCGACCACCGCAACGACCACCGCGATCGCCGCGAGCGTCGCCACGACGAGGAGAGCAAGCTCACCGGTCGTGAGCCCCGAAGTTCCCCCGGTGCCCCCGACGGTGAGCTCGAGCGGCAACGAGGACGCCGACGCCCCGTTCGTGTCCACGACCGTGACCGTGATCGAGAAGTCACCGCTCTCGGTCGGGACGCACTCGAGGGTAGACCGGTTCTCACTGACGCAACCGCTCGGAAGGCCGCCCCACGTGTATTGGAGGTCCCCGGAGCCTCCCGAGGTCACGACCGTGAGGTTCAGCGATGCACCCACCACGGGGGAGGGCCCCGTGACGAGCGGCGTGCCGACCGAGAGGAGGGCGTCGACCGTGATCGCTACGTCAAGCGTCGCGGTGGCCCCGTTCGTGTCGACGACCTCCGCCCCTACCGAGTAATTGCCGGAGGTGTCGGGGATGCATCGAAGGATCGACGAATTTTGAGCGGGGCAACCGGAAGGAAGACCGCCCCATTCGTAGGAGTACACGCCCGAGCCACCCGCGACGCCGAGAACGGTCAGCGTAACCCCCTGACCGACGTCGACGCTCGTCCGGGAGACAACCAGCGACTCCACGGAGAGCGCCGGGTCTACCCGAAGAGAGACGTTCGCGGCGGCGACCCCGCCACTCGTGTCCTCCACCTCGAGACGGATCGTATAGTTCCCGGTCAACGCCGGCGTGCAGGAGAGCTCGCTCGCGTTCGCCGAGCCGCACCCGGCGGGCAATCCCGCCCAGGAGTACGAGTACGTGCCGCTCCCGCCGACCGCCCCATCGGAGGAGAGAGTGACCGACTCGCCGACGTCCACCGCAGGATGGGACGCGGTCGGTGCCCCGAGGTGCAGCGCCGGCTCGACGACGAACTCGACCGGCCCGCTGTGGGCCGACCCGCCGGAGTCGTCGTCGACGACGGCGCTGACATTGAACACTCCCGCAGCGGTCGGCCGACACGGGATCGTCGAGCGATTGGCCGACGCACACCCGGTCGGGAGACCGGACCAGGAGATCGTGTAGGGCGGGGTCCCCGACGACGCCGAGACCGTGAAGTTCACCTCGGCGCCCAGGTCGATCGGCCCGCTCGGTGAGGCCGCCGGCGAAGAGATCGACGGTCCTTCGAGAACGGTGTAGTTGAGGTCGCCGCTCGCGACCGACGCGCCGTGGCTGTCGGTGACCTCCACCGACACCGAATAGTTTCCCGACGCGGACGGCGCGCACGTCGGGGCGTCGGTGCTCTCCCCCGAGCACGGCGTCGGCAACCCCGACCACGAGTACGCGTATCCACCCGAGCCCCCGGAGGCCGAGGCGTGGAAGATGACGCTCGCTCCGGTTTCCACCGATGTCGGGGCGGCGGAGGGTCCGGAGACCCCGGGGTCGGAGTCGACCGTGAACTCGAGGACGCCGCTCGAGTTCGACTGACCGCTCGAGTCGGTGACCGAGACCTGGACCGGGTAGGTTCCCGCGAGGGTCGGGGCGCAGGAGATCGTGTCGTCGGTCGACGGAGTGCATCCGAGGTCCGAGGAGAGGGACCCCCAGTCGAAGGCGTCGCCGCCGCTCCCCGCCGCGGACAAAGTGGTCGCGAACTCCACCGTTTGACCCACGTCGATCCCGGTCGGCGCGGCGGTGGGAGTCGTCACCTCGGGCGAGCAACCGGCGGGAAGGGTCACCCGAAGGGTGCCGCCTCCCACCACGAGACAGCTTCCGAGCGACGTGTGAGAGCTCGTCGAGTTGACCCAGACCGAGTAGGCGCCCGGCAGGAGGGTCAGGTTCGCCCAGTCGTCGACGAACGCCGTGACGGTGCCGTCGACCGAGACGCTCCCCGAGCTCACCGCCGGAGCCTCGATCGAGAGCTCCCCGACCTGCGACGGACCGTACGCTTGCTCCGGGGTCGCGTTCCTCGCCGTCCCGTTCAGTTGGGTCGTGAGCGGCACGCCGCCCACCCCGGTCGAGAAGGTCGACTGCACGTTGTAGACCCGCTCGCCCGTGTCTCCGCCGAAGTTCCAGGTGGCTCGGGGCGCTTCGAAGTTGTGCCCGTTCCAGTAGCGGAGCTCGGAGTGAATGTCCGTCATCGATTGGGCTTCGGTCTCCGAGCCTCCGCCCGGACCCCCCAGGTCGAACTCCGCGTCGTAGAAGTTCCCGGACGGGGCCGTCGCGTTCCCGTCGACGAGGAAGTTGTTGTCGGCCGTGACCGACTTCGCCCACGGCCAGACGACGTTATCGTACGTCACTTCGTAGGCCGTGACCCCGTCGTTGTACTCGAACGCGACCTCGGGCTCGCCCCCACCGCTCG
>JASHUL010000119.1 GCA_030039995.1 Thermoplasmata archaeon | reverse complement strand
GACCGACCCCAAGCGTCGAATACCGCTCCCCGCTCCCGGGCGCGTGGCGGGCAAGGGCCATCGCATCTACTCGACGCAGACCGTGCGGGTCTCCCGGACGATCGACGCGCCGCTCCGGTACGTCTACGACTGGTGTACCGACTACCGAAGCGACGACTGGAGGCTCTCGCCCCGGCGGCCTCGCCGGCGGTTCCGGGTCCTGCGGCTGTCGCCGCACCGACTGCTGCGGATCCGCTTGACGCCGAACGGGCGGGAAGACCCCGACGTGGCCGTCGACGTCCTGCGGCTCGAACCTCCCCGCGCCTGGCACACCGACCAGGTCGACGAGGACGACCGCGAGACGGTCGACTATCGCCTCACCCGCCTCGCGCCCCGCCGCACCCGGCTCGACCTCCTCGTGACGGAGCGGTACGTCGTCCCCGACCCCCCGACGGCGGCCGAGACGCGCGGCCGTTTGCTCGCGGTCTGGGCACGGTACGGCGCCGAGATCGAGGCGCGGTACCGCCGCGGTCGACCGGCCCTCGGTTGAGGGAGGACCCCGATGCCGTCGGAAGAGCCGATCATCCTCGTCCCGTACGACCCGGCGTGGCCCGAGGAGTTCCGGGAGATCGCGAACGCGCTGCGCGCGGGCCTCGGCCCGGCCGCGCTCCGGATCGACCATGTCGGCTCGACGTCCGTGCCCGGCCTCGACGCGAAGCCCGTGATCGACGTGCAGCTCTCCGTGGCGGCGCTCGAACCCGCCGCGGCGTATCAGGGCCCTCTCGAAGCGTTGCACTACCGCTTCCACACGACGAACACCGATCGGACCCAGCGGTTCTTCCTCGGGCCGCTGGGCGGCGACGCCACCCATCTGCACGTGCGCGAGACGGGCAGCTTCGACGAGCGGCTGAACCTCCTCTTGCGCGACTACCTCCGAACCCACCCGGACGAGGCGAACGACTACGCGCGGGTCAAATGGAGCCTCTCCGAAACGTTCCGGAACGATCGGGTCGGGTACGTCCGGGCGAAGGAACCGACGATCTGGTCGATGTTGCGTCGCGCGCACGACTGGGCGCAGGGGACGGGGTGGAGGCCCGGGCCGAGCGACGCCTAATCCCGGGCGAGCGGCTCGGTCGCCCGGCCTTAGAAGTGGCTCAGGATCCAGTCGTGCACTTCGGGGATCCGCCGCTGATAGAGCGTCAGGTGTCCTTCCTCGGGGTCGAGGTGGCTCTCGGACCGCGGCAACTGGGCGACGAGCCACCGACCGTGCGAGAACGGCACGAAGCGGTCGTGCCCGCCGTGCCAGACCTGATGGGGCACGCGGACGTCACGGAACTCGAACCCCCACGGGACGACGAGCGATAGGCTGTCGTCGCGCATTCCGGCCGACCCGGGCGCGATTCCCTCCTTGACCTGCCGCATCAGGAACTCCACCAGGTCGGGCGAGATGGCGTCGAGGTCGACCGGGGAGAGCAGCGACTTCCACATCTCGAGCACCTGCTCGGGCTCGGCGTTGCGGAGCGCGATCATGTCCGCTTCGAGCTTCTTCTCCCACCCGGCCGGGTCGGAGGTCATGCGCCGGAACTCTTCCACGTTCAGTTCCCCCATGCCGGCGGTGTAGTCGAGACCGTCCGCACGGTATGGGGCGACCCCGGCGAGACAGGAGGCCGCGACGACTCGGCCCGGGAGACGCGCGGCGCAGGCGAGCGCCGGGGAGCCACCCCCCGAGTGACCCCAGACCCCGAACCGGTCGACTCCGAGGGCGTCCGCGACCGCCGCGACGTCGGCGGCGTTGTCCGCCATCGAGCGCCCGCGGTGCTCGGTCGACGCCCCGTAGCCGGGCCGACTGTAGCCGATGAGGCGGATCCCCTTTTTCTTCGCGTCGGCGACATGACGGCCGTAGAGGAGGCGCCCTCCGGGCGTCCCGTGAAGAGCGAAGACCGGTCGGCCGCGGGGGTCTCCGTCTTCGACGACGGAGAGGACCCTTCCGGCCGGGCCCGTGACCTGGTGTTCGCGCATGGTCGACGCCGCGGGCCCCACGGGCCCGCCAGTATGTAGTGGCGTCGCCCGGCCGACCGCCGGCGTCCATTACGGACGCGCGACCAGGGTGATCGCGTCCTCGGGGCAGGCGACCACGCAGAGCCCGCACGCCCGGCACGCCTCCGCGCGCGGGGTGCGCGACGTCCGGAGCTCGTGGCGCCGGGCCTTCAGCCGACCGAGGGTCGTGAGGGCCGCGAATTCGGAGTCGGTGAGGGTGCCGAGCTCGAAGACCGAGTAAGGGCAGACGTCGACGCAGTCGCTCTTGCCTTCGCATTTGTTCCGGTCCACGGCGGGTTCCCATCGTGCGACCGGCGCCCGGCACTTCTCCCCGGGCCGCGCCGGGTCGAGCGCCGCGCGGCGGGCCTTGGACGCGTCTCGGGAGCCGGACGGTAAGCCGAGGTCCGCGTCGGTCGCGGTCATCCGCCCTTCTCCAGGAGATAGCGCAGTTCGCGGACCAGTGTCCGACGCGACTCTTCCACCTGCCCGCGCAGCATGTAGTCGAGCGCGGCCGCGTGGAGGAGCCCGAGGATGATCGCCGCGACGGTCGCCGTGTCGCGCAACTTCCGGACCCGCCGCCGCGCCACGAGGCGGTCGAGGAACTGCGTCATCGCGGCGAGGTCCTGTTCGTGGTCATCGTGCAGCGCCCGGCGGATCTCGGGGTCGGCGGCCGCCTCCGCGACCAGCTCGTGCCAGACGCCGGGGTCGGCCTCGCCGGAGAAGATCTCGTCGATGGAGTGGGCGATCCCCTCGGCGACGTCACCGGAGTCGAGGAGGCGGGCCCACGCCGCGACCACCCGGTCGCGCGAGCGTTCCTGCACGTGGGCGAGGAGGGCGGTCTTCGTAGGAAAATAGAGGTAGATCGCCCCTTTGCTGACCCCGATCTCCTTCGCGATGTCCTCCATCGTGGCGGTGCGGAAGCCCTTGCGATGGAAGACCTTCCTCGCGGCGTCGACGATGCGGCTCCGCGCCTGGTCCTTGTACTCGACCAAGACCTTCGGCATCGCGACCCGCCGTCCGATGGGGGAAGGGAGAACGGCTATTTTACCTTCCGCGGGTCGGTAAACTGACCGGAAGATGTTATAATGACCCAGAGTCATTATGGCGCGGGTGGGACCGGGCCGGCGGGGTCGGAACATGACGGAAGCTCCAGCGACGGGATCGTCGGCACGGGCCGCGGGGAACGAGGGAACGGACGCGGAGCCGCCGAGATTCTCCACGCTCCGTGGGATCGCGCCGATCGCGGTGCTCGTGGGCGTCTTCTTCGCGATCCTGATGGGGGCGATGGACGGATTGGTCGTCTCGACCGTCCTGCCGACCATCGCCGGCGACCTGCGCGCGACGAACGGGGTGCCGTTCGTCGTGAGCGCCTACCTGATCTCGTCGACCATCGCGATCCCGATCTTCGCGCGGCTCTCCGACATCGGCAGCCGCCGGAACGTCTTCCTCGCCGGGCTCGTGATCTTCATCGTCGGCTCGGCCCTCGCCGGCGTGAGCCAGAACCTCACCGAACTGATCGTCTTCCGGGGGGTCCAGGGGTTCGGGGGCGGAGGAATGTTCCCGGTCGCCATCGCGATCGTGGCGGTTCTCTTCCCACCGAACCTGCGTTCCCGCATCACCGGGATCGTCTCCGGGGCGGCGGGGCTCGCGATCGTTCTGGGGCCCCTCGTCGGGAGCTACATCGTCTCGGTGACGACGTGGCGGTGGGTGTTCTACATCAATCTGCCGTTCGGTGCCCTGGCGATCGCGGTGCTGGTCCTGTTCGTGGACCCGCTCCGCTCCCAGATTCGGGGGTCGTTCGACGCTCCGGGCGCCGCTCTCCTCTCGGGTTGGGTCGGTGCGCTGATGCTCGCCCTGATCCAGGTCGCGGACGCCGGTTGGGCCTGGACGGACCCCCGGATCCTCGGCCTCCTCGCGGCGACGGTCGTACTGTTCGTCGGCTTCCTGGCCTATGAGCTGCGGACCGCGGAACCGCTGGTTCCCCTCCGTCTCCTCTCGCAACGGGTGATCGCGGCGAGCAGCGGCGCGATGCTGTTCACCGGGGTAGTCTTCAGTGCGATGATCACGTTCCTCTCCGTCTTCGTGGGGATCGTGCTGCTCGGGAACTCGGCGAGCGCGACCGCGGACGTGCGCGACGTGATCTATTTTCTGGCGATCCCGATGATCCTCGGCGCGGCCTTCGGGGGGCAGATCCTCCTCCGCGTCTCGTATCGCAACATGATCGCGCCCGCCCTCCTGCTCGCGGGACTCGTCGGGCTCCTCCTCGGCGGCGTCACTCCTTCGACCCCGCTCTGGACCCTCGCGTTCGGATTCTTGCCGGTCGGCGGCCTCGCGCTCCCGCTGATCCCGATGGGTTTCGGCCTCGGCCTCTCCCTCTCGGGCATCACCATCGCCGTGCAGAACGAGGCCCCGGCCCGCGAGGTCGGCGCGGCGATCGGAGTGACCCGCTTCCTGCAGAGCCTCGGAGGCGCGGTCGGCATCTCGCTGCTCACCGTCTTTGGGACCTGGCGCGCCGGGGTGCTCTCGGCGGGAGCCACGACGCCGGGCGAGTTCCAGAACGCCCTGGTCACGACGTACGGCGAGATCTTCCTCATCCTCGCGGTCTGTGTGCTCGCGGCGTTTGCGTTCGCCGCGTTCTTCGTCGGCCACGTGCCCCAGACCCCGGCCGAGGACCGTGAGGTCGGCGGGCGGGGCACCGCGGGCGTGGTGGACCCGGCGCCGGCGGGGCCGGGCGAGGGTGCCTGACCCGGACCGGGGCGGAGACTGAAATCCTCTCGCGGCGTCCCGCCGTGAATGGTTCCCGGACCGGCGCGCCGGGTGTGGGCGGTCGCGTTCGCGGCGTTGCTCGGGGGCGTCGCGGGCGGGTTTCTCGGCGCTTCGGTGTCGCTCTACTCCTACGGTAGCCAACCGATCGACGGCGGAGACGTCGCCATCTTCGTCGGCTCGCTGCTCGGCGCGCTCGTGGGCGCGAGCGTCGCGGCGGCCGCGGCCTACGGGCTCGCCCGGGCCGGAGGGCCCGCGGTCGGGGCGGTCGCGGGAGCGATCGTCGGAGCGGGGGTCGGCGGAGCCCTCGGGCTCTTCGCCGAGAACTTCGCGAGCGACTGGGTCTCGGCCTACGGTGGCAACCCCCTCCTGGGCGCCTTGGTCGGCGGCGGGGTGGCCGGGGCGGTCTTCGGGACCGCCGCGGGAGCGGTCGTGTGCGCCGTGCGTCCCCCGGGGTCGAAGATCAAGCGGGTCGTCCAATTCGCGGGCCTGGCGGGGAGCGTCGTCGGGCTGTTCGCGGGGATCGGCGGCGGCAGCGTCGGCGCGAGCCTGGCGGAAGCCGCGTCCGTCTGCCCCAACGGGTACTTCGCCTTTCCTCGGGTGGTGAGCGGCTGCGACGCGGGGGTCCTTCAGGGGTCGTTGCTGTTCGGGATGTGGGTCGGGGCCGTGGTGGGGGCGATCGCCGCGTTGGCGACCGCCGAGATCCTCACGCTGATCGAGACGCGCGGTCGGTCGTTCCGGAACGACCTCTAGCCACGGCTCCGATGGGGGACGGGAGCCGTCAGCCGCTCGACGTCTTGGTCATTCGAACGTCGAGTCCGATGGGCGTCGTGGCCACGGTGCATCCTCCGAACGGGCTCAGCGCGGCGAACTCCTCGAACCGTTCCGCCGTGTAGGC
>JASHUL010000118.1 GCA_030039995.1 Thermoplasmata archaeon | reverse complement strand
CCGGGCGCGGCCGCACCCCTGTTTCCGACTCGGCGCGAAGTCCGGGCGACCCGCCCCTCCCCCCTGGGAACTGCGGGTGCCAACGCGGGCGCAACGAGGGTTGCACGCAGCGCGAATTCCTAACTTTTCAGTCGGTTGGGCCCGGTCGAGGAGAGCGCCACGCAGTGTCTCGCGGACTCGCCACATCACTTTGCTTTCACCGTTCGCTCTTCCCGAAGGGCTTAACGCGCATGCTTGCATGCAACGAGCGTGAGCGGGGCGGAAACGTCGGTGAGAGTGTCTCGCGCGACTCTACGGGACCTGGACCACATGCGCCGACTGTTGGGCACTCGCACGGCCGACGAGACGATTCGAAAGCTCGTCCGTGAGCGTCGCGCACGAGTCTTGGCGCGGGCGTTCGGCAGTGGGAAAGGGCTGCTCAAGCCGTTCTCCGAGGACGATCGCCTTGAATCTCACTGTTGACACTTTTGCCTGGGTGGAGATCTTCCGCGGAACTCCACTCGGCCGTCGCGCCCAGGCCTTGATGAACGAAGCCGAGGATTGCTTCACTCCGTCAGTGGCGCTGGCGGAGGTCGCCTCTATCGCCGTTCGCAGCGGACTATCGGACGCTCTGATCCTAAACGAACTTCGATTGGTCGCGGAGTCGTCGAGGATTGTTCCTATTGACGGCCAATTGGCGGTCGTCGCGGCGCGCGCCCTCGTCGAGCTTCGAGAGTCGGCACGTGCTCGAGGCCTGGCGACTCCCGGTCTGTCGGACGCGCTGGTGCTCGCTACCGCTCGCGTTCTTGGCGCGAAACTTCTCACCGGAGATCCCCACTTTCAGTCGTATCGCGAGACACTCTGGCTCGAGACGCCCCGGGCGTCCCGCGGATAGCCGGTTGGCATCGGCCGAGGCTTGGCGTCGGGAGCTAGCCGCTGCAATCCCAATTGCATCCGTACGATTCTGACCAGCGGCTCCACCGGAGTTATGGGGGAGCGGGGCCGTGTCGATCGTCCACGGGGGACCAGCGGGCAGATACCTCAGAACGTCCGCCGTCGTGAAGAGCTTCAGCAGAAACTCGGCATCGGTTCCCTCGGCAGACCGAAGGAGGAGTTCGCGGTCTCCAGTCTCATCCTGACCCGCGACCTCGTTAGAAGGACGGGGGTTGAAACCACGGCGCGTTACCCTTCTCAGGCCGAAGTTGGTGCATGGTCACTCCGTTACTGAACGTCCAGGAACGAATCGGCCGTAGGTTCCGCTGACGACGAAGCGGACCAAACAATCGGTCGGGCCCTTGCCCCACGATGATTGGAACGACCGAGAGCAAGTACTCGTCGACCAAATTGCGTTCGATCATCGCGCGGGGAAAGGCGACGCCCCCGGGGATGAGCATGTTCTTTCCCGGCTCTTTCTTCAGTCGGCGAATCTCCCGCGTGAGATCACCCCGCGCAATCGTCGTCGGTTGCCATGTCGCCGTGCGCAGTCTTCGCGAGAAGACGACCTTGGGGGTCTCGTCGAGAAAGCGAGCCTGCTCTCGCCAGTCCTTCGGCGTGGACGGATCCCTTGCCGCCTTGGGCCAGAAAGCTTCGAATTGCTTGTACGTCCCCCGGCCCAACAGTAGAGTGTCGATCTTGCCGGTGGCCGCGCCCGTCTCTTCGAGGGCCTTCCCCAGTTCGTCCGAGTAGGTCCGATCCGCGAGCGGGACGAACCCGGTCTTGCTGTCAGCGTAGCCGTCCAAGGTAGTGTGCATTTGCAGCACGACGTTCCGCATCCGTCTCGACCTGAGTTGCGATGCGTCGGGACTATTTCATCGCGCTCGAATTCATCCCGGCCGTACTGACGCGTAGGCTCCTATTGCCTCAGGCACCGCCGATCGGGGGAGCGGGCCCTCGGACTCCGGGCGATGGTCCGTTTTGGCGGACCGCACCCAGGACGAGATGCCCTAGGAATTGCGCCCGTACGACGCCTGGGCTTGCGTCGGCCAAGGAAGCTCAGTCGTACGCCCGGAGGCGGCGCCGGAGCTCGGGACCGTGCAGGTGACGTCGGGCGTCGTCCGAGAGCCCCCTCTCGAAAGGCGTCATGTCCCGAAGGAAGGCGAAGCGACGACCGGCGGCAGCCACCTCCCGATTCCAGTCTCGCCGACGCGAACGCCCGATCAGGCGCTCCAAATCCGGCCACTCCTTCCGCCCCTCGGCGAGCGTCCGCAGAATTTTCTCCGGGTCGAACCCCTCCCGGTCGTTCCACAGCTTCCCCACCGCGAGCAGGCGGACCAAGGCCTCGTCGAATCCCTTGCGCCCGTAACGAATGGCATCGTAGAGATCTCGCTCGGTGGCGCGCTGCTGGATTGCCCGGAGTTTCTCGGCGAGAGACTCCTCGACCCTCAAGCACGGAATCTGCGGGGGAACAAACGGCAGCGCGTCGAAGTACAGTTGGGGAAGGGGGGCCCACAGCCGCGGAGAGAGGAACGGTGGCTCCCGGTAACTGATCTCGAGCCGGAACTCCCCCTCGTCCCACGGGTGTCGGTACCCCACTCGGCACGCCCAGTTTCGACGGGAGGTCCGATAAGGCTCGATGACGGAGAAAGTCACTCCGTGGTGGGTCGCCTCGAGGCTTTTGCGAAAGAGCGGTTCGGGGTCTTCGGGTAACCCGAGGTTTGTGAAATCTAGGTCCTCGCTCAGTCGCCCGGCGTCGCCGGTGACCATGAACCGCAGATAGGTTCCGCCCTTGAACACGAGGCATCCGAGGATTCCGGTGGAGTGCAACGCGTCGAGCGCGTAGAGGAGCACCACCTCCTGCTGGGCGATGTGCAGGTCCACTCCCATTCTGTCCGCGAAGCGATTCGCCGCGGACCGCGGAATCATCGGATGTCCACCTCCGCGCGCAGCATCGCCTCGGGAGCATTCAGGATGAGATGCCAGCGCGGGTCGTGGACTCCCCGGCGACCGAACTCCTTGGGCGATCCCAGAGGGAAGTACGGCTCGTCCCGCCGGGCCCGAATTCGCTCCAGCCAGCGAGCGGGTGGCGACGCCGTCCGCACGAACGACTCCGTAAGGTAGCCGAGACGCAGGGTCAGGCTGCGGGAACCCCACCGCCGGAAGTACCGGTCTAACCGCCCCCAATCCAGCGACCTCGCTGCGCTTTCGATGACCTTGACCGCCCCCCCCAGCCCCCCGGAAAACTCCGGCCTGGAAAGACAGTCCAGCACGGTCCGCTCGGAGTTGCTGACGAAGATTGACTCCCCGCGGCGTTCGATCCGTTCGATGCCGAAAAAACGCTTCGGATCGACCCTAATCCGGCGAAATTGGGCTGCGTGGGCCCAGGGTGCACTCCCCCGCTTCGGGGTGACGATATAGTAGACGCGACTCGCCTGAGGAAGTAGGCCCAGAAGCTCCGCGGCCGTGGCGAAACCGAAGTAGTACGGAGAGGCGATTCGGCTCCCGAGACGGAGGGGGTCGGTGTCGGGGATGGCGTCCGGGCCGTGTCGGCTCGGGTTGAGTAGGTACCGCCCCCGGCCCACACGCTGGAGCCACCCCTTCTTGACCAGGTCGTGGGCGATCTTTCGCGCGAATCCGGGTGATACGTCGGCGCGTCGCCGGAGGCTCTCGAGGGTCAGGTCCTCTGCATCCTCCGCTTCCAGCGAGAGGACGACTTTGGCTTCGGAGCGAGATAGCGAGCGTGTCTCCATGTTTCGCCTATATGTTCGAGATACGTTAAAGTTACTGATATAGTAATTTAGTGATGTCTCCTGCACATGAATGTTGGCGCCGCGGCAAGCATTCGAGGGGGAATGGGCGCAAGCGAGCTTGCACCCGATCAACTCATTTGTGCCGTCTTTGATGGTACTGGGAAGTGCCAATCGGGTCACCAGTCGGGATACCCCGCCACACATCACTGGACATAGGTCGACCAGGAGAATCGGGAACGGCCGAAGCTCGAGCTACCTTCCTGACTCAGACAACT
>JASHUL010000117.1 GCA_030039995.1 Thermoplasmata archaeon | reverse complement strand
AGCAAGTTCGCGAAAGGCGATCTTGCCATGCGTTCGAAGACCGGAGTTACCATCCTTACGTGCGGAGATTCTCGAGTGGACCCGGCGCACTTCCTGGGCCTGCCGGAAGGGGAGGCCTACATCTTCCGGAACGCCGGTGGGCGGGTCACGGACGACTTCCTTCGGCTTTTTTTCATCACCCAGATGCTCGGCTCGCGCCGAGTGATGGTCATTCACCACACGGATTGTGGCCTCAATCGATTCTCGAACCAGGTGATTCACGAGCGCACTCGTAACGAGTTGGGCTTGGACTCTTCGGCCACTGACTTTCTTCCCTACACCGACCTCGACCAAAGCGTCCGGGACGACGTCGCTCGGCTCCGCTCCTCCCCGAGCGTCCGCAAGGACGTCGTCATCTCGGGGTACGTCTACGACGTGAAATCCGGGCGAATGACGGAAGTGACCTGACCTGAGAGACGTCGGCGGAGAACGCCGGGCCTCCGGACAGGGATCACTTTCTCTCGACCGGTCAAGGCGGAGGTCGGTCGTTCGCGAGTCGCTTGCCCATGCTGACTACGTCGTCTCGGGCGTATCCGATGCGCTCCCAGAAGTCGATCGCCGGTTTGTTGCCTGTGCGCACTTGAAGGTTGATCTTCGGACAGCCGGACTCCCGTAGGCGGGCTTCGGCGTGGGCAACGATCGCCTTCCCCAGGCCCTGTCGCTGGTGCGCCGGATCGACGGCGACGTAGTTGAGCCATCCCCGATGACCCTCGTATCCGGCCATGACCGAAGCCACGATCTCGCCGTCGAGAACCCCGACGAGGAAAAGGTCCGGCCGGACCCGAAGCTTTCGCTGGACGTCCGCGTGGGGGTCGTTCGTCGGACGGATCAGGCCACATCGCGACCACAGTTCCACTACGGCTAGCTCATCCTTGGCTTCGAACCCGCGGACCTTCATCGACATGTTCGATTCGGCGACCCTCAAGAATCGGGGCAGTATCTTGCGATCGCTTCTCGCTGCCGAAGCCCGAAACCCGCCTTACCTCGCGCGCGCCGGGCCGAGACACAACCTTCGCCAACGGCGAGGCGCTCGAGGGGGGAGGATCGATTTCTCGCTCTACGACCGGAGCTACGAAGAGTTCCTCACGCGGAGGCGTTCGCAAAGCCTATTAGGCGTAGCGCCAAGTTGACCGGTCGGCGATGGGGCCCGCCGGAACTGCCGCTCCGCGGATGATGGCTCCTACCAGGGGTTCCCATGTCGCCAGCGGCCACGGCCGTAGCACCGCAGCTCGCCCAGAGTCCGCTACGGGCGCTCGCTGAGGTCGCATCGACCGCGGGTTATCCGGATCTCCGGGACGAACTCGGCCGTGTCGAGGGCGCGCTCGCCCGCGGCGCGTTGACCATCGCGGTACTAGGGCAGTTCAAACGGGGCAAGTCCAGCCTGCTCAACGCCTTCGCCGGCGAACGCGTCTTTCCCACGGGCGTCCTCCCGCTCACCGCGGTTGCGACGCGCCTTGTCCGTGGCCCGAAGTCTGCCCGGGTGACGGAGTCGAACGGTGAAGTGCTCGCCTTGCCGGTCGAAGGGATCGAAGAGTTCGTCAGCGAGCGCCGGAATCCCGGAAATCGCCGGGGGGTCGTCGAAGTCGAGATCTCCATGCCGCTTCCCGGCTGGGCGGAAGGGATCGCGTTCGTCGATTGCCCCGGGATCGGTTCCCCCCACGACGCGAACACGGCGGCGGCCCGAGCGATGCTGCCGCGGGCCGACGCCGCGATCTTTGTCCTCTCTCCCGACCCGTCCATCACCGCGAACGAGGTCGATTTCCTCGCCGAGGTTTCGTCCCATGCCACCCGGTTCTTCTTCGTGCTCAACAAGTCCGACCTCCTCACGCCGGAGGAACTGGGCGACCTCTCGGCTTACCTGAAGGGCATCCTCGAGGGCCGTTGCGGCTTCGAGAACGTCCGGCTCTATCCCGTGTCGGCGAAACAAGCCCTCGAGGCGGCGCGGTCGGGAAGCTCCGACGGACTCGCCCAATCCGGCCTGCTCGCACTTTGGGAGGACATTCACCGCTTCGTCGGTCCGGAACGTGCGGCCAGCGTGGGTCGGGTGGTCGAGCGACGGACGCGAAACTACGCCGAGAGAATTCGCGGGATGATCGACCTTGCGGTGTCTTCCTCTCACCTCAGCCGGGAGGAGTTCGCGGCACGCTTACAGCGCCTCGAGGACGGGATCGCGACCGTTCGATCGGAGTACCGTGCGACCCAGTCGATGCTCCGCGAAGACGTCGCAACTTTCTCGCGCCGGATGCAGACCGAGCCCGGGCGGCTTCTGGAACCTCGAGCCTCCGAGATCGTGGAGAAACTCGGTCGTCGCCTCGCCGACGACCGCGGGGGGACTGCGAGCAGCGTGGTGCACCGCTTCGAAGAGGAGCTGCAGAAGGAAGTCCGTGCGGTGGTCGGTAGCGTCCGCGAGTCCCTCGCGACGCAGTTGAAGCTCGAGCTCGACCGCATCGCCGCCGAGTTCGCGTCCCGGTTGACACGATGGCTCGTCGACCTCGACCGTCTGGTCGCCCGCGAGTTCGGCATCGCGCTTCCCGAGCTCGCCGTCGACGGGTCCCTGGTCGGATCCGAGAACTACAGCGACCGCGTGGAACGGATGTACGAGGGAACGATGGCCGGCCAGACCGCTCTACTGCTGCCGTCGGGGCTCATGCGACGGCGGTTGCGCTCCCGACTCTCCCGAATCGTGCAAGAAGAGCTGGACGCGCAATCGGGTCGTCTCGCCAGCGACCTCATCGAACGGCTCGAAAGATCCTGGGAGCGGCTCCGATCGCACGCCGCCGAGCAGCTGGAACGGGACGTTCGGGCGCTCGGGTCGGCGCTGAGCGAGGGCCAGCGACGCCAAACGGAAGGCCGCGAGGCGAACGCGTCGTGGATCGAGCAGATGGAACTCCTGCGGCGGAGGGTCGCGGAGATCGAGCGGTCCGCCGAGACGGAGCGCGCGAAGGCGTGAGCGGAGCCCTCGATGGACGATGAGATTCCGGGGAACCGGATGCCTCCGGCTTTCGGGTCCGCGACGACGACAGTCCCCCAGGGAGAGCCGCTCATGGCTCGGGTCCGCCGGGGCGCCCAACGCGAGCTTCTCGCGGGGTCGGCCTCGGAGCCGGCCATCGACAGCGGTGCCGTATCTCCCGACCCTTCGAGTTCGGGCGCGGGCCCTCGGAAACTCTCCGCTATTCGAGAGGTCGCCGCTCGTCGCGCCCCGGTGCGGAACCCGTCCGGGGAGGGATTCGGCAGCATCCTTTTCCTGGACGCAGGACGACTCCCAACACCGGCCGAACCCCAGGTTCTCTCGGACCTCAATCTGGATCAGGTGATCTCGGCCCTCGTGAAAGGGCGAGAGGAGTATGATCTCGGACCCCTACTGTCCGCCCCCCTCGGGGATCTCGATACGCTCACGTACCGGCAGGGCGTGTTTCGCGACCTCGAGTCGGATCCGGTTCGCGCCGCGGTGGAGTCGTTCGCCGGCGCGATGCGGTGGATGCGCCGGGCGCTCGGCTTCGCCGAGAAGTTGCACAACGAGACCCAACGGGCCCGCTGGCACCTCGACGCCGCGCGGGAGTACTGTCGGGCCGTTCCAGTGTTCGTCCGTGAACTGGACGTCGGGACGCCTCGCTCCGACGGTTTGCGCTCGCTGCTCGACCACGTTCGAACGTACGTCGCTTCCGATAGGTTCCAGGGGCTGAGCGCGGACGTTCATCGGCTGGCCTCCCAGCTCGACGAGGTCACTTACTGCGTGTTCGTCGAAGGCAGCCGGGTGACGGTCGGTCCTTACTCCGGAGAGGTGGACTACGGTTCGGAGATCGAAGCGACCTTCCGTCGTTTCCCGCGAGGGGTCGACCCGAACCGACAGTTCCGGCGCACCGACTGGGAGGACATGGACTCGGTCGAGGAACAGATCCAGGAGCGGGTCGCGCGACTCTTCCCTGACGTCTTCGGCACGCTCCGAGGATTCCCCGTCCGCCACGCGAATTTCGCCGATCCGGTGTTGGTCCGGTTCGACCGCGAGGTCGAGTTCTACCTCGCGTATCTGGAGCTGGTGCACCGCTTCCGCGCCGCGGGCCTCGGCTTCTGCTATCCCGAGGTATCGGACCGCTCGAAGCAGGTCGAGGTGCGCGAGGCGTACGACCTGGCGCTCGCGCAGAAGCTGGTGAAGCACGGTGTGCCGGTCGTCGTCAACGACGTACAGCTCACTGGTGCGGAGCGGGTCGCGGTCGTTTCGGGCCCGAACAACGGCGGAAAGACCACCTTCGCTCGCATGTTCGGTCAGCTCCATTACCTCGCACGGCTCGGCGGACCGATCCCCGGGACCTCGGCCCGGCTCTACCTCAGCGACCGCATCTTCACCCATTTCGAACGCGTCGAGCGACTGACCGAGATGCGAGGCAAATTGATGGACGAGCTCGTACGGGTACGCGAGATCTTCCGGGACGCGACCGAGCGCAGCGTTATCATTCTCAACGAGACGTTCGCTTCGGCCACCGTCCACGATGCCCTGTTCCTGGGTCGCAAGGTGCTGGACGTGATCCGTGCCCGCGATGCGCTCTGCGTCTACGTGACATTCTTGGACGAGCTGTCGACCCTGGGCCCCGAGACCGTCAGCGTCGTGAGCCAAGTTTCGCCCGACGATCCCGAGACCCGTACGTTTCGACTGTTGCGGCAGCCGGCGGACGGACGCGCGTACGCGACGACGCTGGCACGAAAGTACGGGCTCACCTACGATCGCCTCCGGAGTCGGGTGGCGCCATGATCCCGCGCCTACTCTGGCCGGATCGGGATTTCGACCCCAAGCTCCCACCCCTCGACCGCTGGGAGGAACTGGTCCAGGACCTGTCGCTGGCGACCCTGTTCGGTGCGATGGCCGGCGAGGACGAGTATCTTCGGCCGGTCGTCCAGACGGTGGTGCTCCACAGCGTCTCGGATCCGGCGGTGATCCGCTACCGTCAGGAGGTCCTCGCCGACTGCGTCCAGAACCCGGGCGTCGCGGAGGAACTCTACCGGTTGGCCGTACTAGCCCATCAAGCGGAGCGGGATGCGTGGGGGTTCGGCGACAGCGCGGACTCGGTCCTCTATCGGTCGGTCCGGCTCCTCAAGCTGCTTCTTCCGCTCATGCGACAGCTGCGTACGACCGTCGAGACGCATCGCAGCCACTTCCGATCCGCCGCCTTCCGCCAACTTTTCGATTCCATCGATCGCGAGCTGGACGCCCAATTCTTTGCGGAGGCTGAGGGTCACGTCGCTCGGCTAGAGTATCCCCCCTCGGCCCTGATCAGCGTTCGGCTCGGTCGGGGCAACAAAGGGATGGACCCCGTCCTCCGCACCCCACGCTCGGCCCGCCGGTCGTGGTCAGAGCGGCTGTTCCGGCGTCGCCGAACACCCTACTCGTTCGAGATCGCCGAACGCGACGAGTCCGGGCACCGAGCGCTACGGGAGTTCCAGAATCGCGGCATCGCGAGCACGGCCGCCGCGATCGAACGTTCGGTCGGACACGTCCAACGGTTTTTCGCGCTGCTGCGATCCGAGATCGGCTTCTACCTCGGTTGTCTTCGACTACGCTCCCGTCTCACGTCCGCCGGGCTCGCCGTCGGTTGGCCGACTCCGCTCCCCATCGCGGGCAGCGCTCTGAGCGCCGAGGGTCTCTACGAGGTCTGCTTCGCACTTTCGTCCGACCGAACGGTCGTCCCCAACGACCTCCGGGCGGACGGCGCCCGCCTCGTGGTCATCACCGGCGCCAACGAGGGAGGGAAGTCGACCTTCCTTCGGGCGCTCGGACTCTCGCTCCTGATGTTGCAGGCCGGAATGTTCGTCCCCGCCCAACGGATGTCGGCGAGCGTCGGTCTCGGCATGTTCACCCACTTCAAGCGCGAGGAGGACGCCGCGATGGAAGGCGGGAAGTTCGACGAGGAGCTCAAGCGAATGAGTCAGATCGCCGACCGCGCCCGCTCGGGATGCTTCCTGCTCTGCAACGAGTCGTTCTCCTCCACC
>JASHUL010000116.1 GCA_030039995.1 Thermoplasmata archaeon | reverse complement strand
GCGAGCTCGACGGTCTTGCGCCGTCGCGCCTCGATCGAGCCGGGAACGTTCTTGCCGAGGTACTCCGAGAGGGCCCTGGCTTGGATCTCCACACCGTCCCAGTCGGAGCGGCGGGCGAGCTCGCGCAGCTGCACGAGGCGTTCGGGAGCTTCGGGCGGGGAGATGCCGAGCCCCTCGAGCGCGGTGACCTGCTCTTCGACCTCCTTCAGCTGCGCCTCGGCGGACTGGCGCTTTTTCTTGAGCGCCTCCGCCTTCTCCTGAAGGATGCGGGTCAGCCGGGAGGAACCGACCCCTCCGATGTTACCTCCCGACGTAGGATTTCCCCCTAGCCCCCGGGTACCGTACCAGAGGCATCGGGCATCCGGGACAGTCGATTCATGCCCGGACCCCCTTATAAATCAAACGACTTCCACCGGCGAGCGAACGCCGTGTTCGGCCCGTCGGGCCCGTCGCGGGCTCACTTGCGCATGATCCGGCGCTTCCCCATGGCATCGAGGTACTGCACCTCGCTCCCGGGCGTCAGCTGGCCCTGGAGGTCGGGCTCGAGGGCGAGCATGAACGTCTCGTAGTTCTCGAGGTCCATCAACTGGACCTCCGAGCCGCTGAGCGAGAGCACCTGGGCCGACCGTTTGCCGATCATCGGGACCTGGACTTTGTGCGTGACCGGAAAGACGACGCTCCGCTTGCGCTCGTCGAAGATCCCCACCGCGTCGATCCGGGCCTTCGCCTCCCCGTGCTTCCCCGGCTTCGACATCTGGATGCTGAGGATGCGGCACGGCTCGTCGTCGATCAGGACGTAACGCCCCTCCTTCAGCTCGCGAACTTCCTGCTGGGTCCAGGCCATCGAGGCTCTCCGAACGCACGGGGAGTTCCCCGACAGGATAACCCTTGCCGTGATGTCGCTCCGGTCGGCGGTCCGAACTCCGCCCGAGGGTTTATCGCCGCACGGCCGCTACTCTCGTTCCGGAGCGCACCGGTGGCCGACCGATGGTGACCCTCGCCGAGAAGCCGACGCCCGTCGCGATCGAGAGCGACGCTCGCTCGGTCTGGGCAGGGCAACGACTTCCCCCCGTCCAGGGACCGCTCGGCCCGGCGGACGGACCGGTGGTTCGACAGTTCCTCGGAGGGTTCGTCGCCCAAGAGAACGGCACGCTCGTCGCTCAACGCGCCGTCGCGGCCGACGTGGACGCCCGGGCGATGATGCTCGCCGGCCGTCGCGCCCAAGGGACGTTGCGGCTCGAGGACGGCGGCCCACCGACGGACGCTCCGCGCCTCGAGCCGGCGCTCACGGCGCTCGGCGTCTGGGTCGGCGGTGCGGCGGGCCGGGCGTGGGACGCGGACCCCCGTCGCGCGGGAGTGCAGACGCTCGTCGGTCGCCTCGCGCACATGGGCGCGCTCGCGGTCCGGGACGTGTCGCTGCGCATCTGTCCCGCCTGCGCGGTCGCCCGCTCTCCCGAGCTGATCGTCTACCAGGAGGAGGACGGCGAGACGCTGCTCGTCCGGTTCCCGTTCGTGGACGGCGACCGAACCGTGGCGGCCCTCGTCTGGACCGACGCGGCCTGGCGCCTGCTCGGGACGAGCGCGCTGATGGTCCATCCCGACGTGGCGTACGTCATCGCGCGCTACCGGCGCAAGGGCGCCGAGGAGCTCGTCTTCACTTCGAAATCGTCGCTCGAACGGATCCGACGTTGGTTGCCCGGGTCGGAGGTCGAGGTCCTCGAAGAGCACCCCGGCCGTCACTGGGAAGGCCGCGTCTACGACCACCCGCTCCGCCACGAGTTCCCGATGGGGGGCGAGATGGAGCCGCCGTGCGGCACGATCGTGCCGGTCACGGACGTCAGCGATACGGGCACCGGGGTCGTCCCGCTGATCCCCGGCCACGGGGGCACGGACACCCAGATCGCCGACCGGCTCCGGTTGCCGGGCTGGCCGCTCGTCACGCCGAAGGGGCGGTTCGACATCCTGTTCGTTCACAAGTACGCCGGACTCGAGCTCGACAGCGGCAACGAGTTCGTCGCGCGCGACCTCGAAGAGGGCGGCGCGATCTTCGCCCGGCTCCGGGTGCGCCGCGGCGTGCCGCACTGCGTCCGGTGCGGCACCGCGCTCATCTGGGCCCCCGGTCGCGCCTGGTGCCTCGAACCGTCCCGGCTCCCCGCGGAGAAGGTCGCCCTCTACCGCTCCCTGCTTCCGAAGGACCGACCGATCGAACGGCTCGAGGTCGTCCCGTGGCCGGTGAGCGAACCCCAACGCAGCGACGACTCGATGTCGGTGGCCCTCCTCGAGTGCTCGTCCTGCGACCGTCTCGACTCCGTCGAGAACGCGGCCGGGCGGTGCGTGTGCGGGGGCCGACGACGGGCGATCCGTCGGCGGCTCCTCTCCGCGTTCGACGCCGCGGCGTCGGCCTGGGCGGGCGTCGACCCGTTCGCCCCGTCCGACGCCGCACGGCTCTACGTCAACGAGCGACGACGCGCTCCCACCCTCGTCCACTACATCGCGGCGATGAGCGGCGTCGCCGGCAACGTGGGGGATGTCCGGCTGACCATGCTCCCTACCGTACCCGAGCAGGAGCTACCGGCGCTCGTCGCACGCTACGGCGCCGATGCGGTCCGGGCCGCGTTCGTCCGGGCGCAAGGGTCCGAAGGAGCGACGGCCACCTTCACGGAGCGATGCGCGCAGGAGGCGCGGCGCCTCGGTGCGTTCTGGGACACCGCGCGACGCGTGCTGCTCCCGGTCGACAGCGCGGCGCTCGTGCTGTATGCCCAACCGATCACCGGCTCGCTCGGCGAGCTCCTTCCGGAAGACCGGGCGCTCCTCGCCCGGTTCGAGCGGATGCGCGTCCAGGCGACCGTCGACTACGACCGGTCGTCTCCCGCGGTCGTACACCGGCGATTGTTCGCCTTCCTCGAGAACGACCTCGAACAGTACCTCGACTGGGTCGCTCCCCGCCTGGCCGAGGCGGGCGCGCCTCCGTCCCGCCGGGTCGCGCTCCACACGCTCGTGCACGTCCTGTTCGGCGCGGCGGAACTGCTCGGCCCGATCGCGCCGTTCACAGCGGAGTCGGTGCATCGGGCGCTCCGAAGGAGCCGGGCGAGCCTGTTCCAGGAGCCGCCGGTCGGCGTCGACCGAACGCTGCTCGACCCGACGCGTGCCAAGGCATGGGACCGCTGGCTTTCGGTCGCCCGGGCGCTCCACCGTTTCCGTCGGTCGATGGGCCTCTCCCCCGCGACGGTGGTCCCGTCCGCGACGGTCGTGGTCGACTCCGACCCGGTCGCGGACGAGTATCGCGCCGAGGCCTCGACGATCGAACGTCTCGCGAGAGTCGGCAAACTCGAGGTCGGGTCGCCCGGCGCACCGTGGGCGGGACGACGCCGGCAGCTCAAGCCGCGCGAGGCCGAAATCCAGCGCGTCTACTCGAGCCGCGCCGCTCAGATCATCCACCTGTTGCGACGCATGCCCGAACGCAAGGGCACCGACGCGACGTCCGGGCAAGGGTTCTCGGTGACGGTCAACGGCCAGCCGACGCAGATCCTGCCCTCGATGGTCGAGTGGACCGAGACGCTCCCCGACCGGTTCGTTCCGGTCGAGTGGGCGGGAGGGGAGCTCTACGCGAGCCTTCCGACCGGGGTGCCGATTCCGGAGTCTCCGCTCCCGCCCCTTTCGCGCGACGGCCTCGAGGTCGTCGCGCGGGTCCGCCATCGCCTCCGGGGCGCGGCCGCCTCACCCCCGGCGGCGGTCATCATCGCGGCTCCGCCGGCGCTCGCCGCGGACCTGTCGCCCGCGCTGGTCTCGATCGCACGGCACCTCGGAGTGTCGGACGTCCGGCTCGTGCGCTCGGACGCGGAGCTGCCCGGTCACGGGCGCGCGCACGGGCGAACCCGGGCCGGGGCGCGATGGTCGTTCCACCTCTCGACCTCCGTCGGGCCGGGGCGGGAACCCAAACAACGGCCCGCCCGAGCCCGAGGCGCCCGGGTCCGGCCGGCCTACGCGCCCGCCGACCTATTGCCGACCGTGCGCAACTACGCCGACGCGGAGTGGATCGCCCGGGAGGCGGCGGTCCGCGCCCTGGGCGAGGAGCTGGACCAGCTGGTGGGGGCGCCGTTGCTGGGGCCGGCCAAATCTTCGATCGGATGGGACGCGGGTTTACACGACGTCGCGGCGTACCGGGCGGCGTCGTGGGAGACGCTGGCCGGACTGCCCGGTTTCGGCCGACCGATCGCGAGCGCGCTCGTGGCGAAGTTCGGTGGCACGATCCCGCCGGCCCCGACGTCCGCGGAGCGCCGCGCCGCCCTGGGAGTGCTTCCCTGGACGCAGCGGGCGGCCACGCCCTCGGAAATCTCCCTCGCCTCGTCGTCAGGACCGGCCGACTCCGCCACGCCCGGACGGCCTGAGATCGACGTCCCTATCGTGAGTACACCTCCGGTCGCTCGGGGCCCCCCGACGATGCGGAAGCTCGAGAGCGACCGCGGTCCGCCGCCTCCGCACGCCCCGGCCGAGAGCCCGCCGCTTCCCACTCCACCGCCGGCCGCTCGCCCGTCGAGGGAACCCGAGGACGAGGCCCGGGAGACACCGGTCGCTCGTCCGCCGCCCGAGTTACCGATCGCCACGGCCGCGGAGTCGAGTATGGCACCTACCGACGGGGGCCCGGTCCCGGACACCCTCGAACCGGCCGGCGTCGAGCTGGCGGCCCCGCCGGCCACTCCGCCGCCCTCACCGGCGGCTGCGGACGAGCGCTCTTCACTTCCTTCCGCGGGCGAGGTCTCGGACTCGGTCGACGAGACCCCCGACCGGCCTCAACCAGAGATAGAGCCACCCGCCCCAGCGAGCGAGACATCGCCTCCGGACCCGAACGTCGTTCCTCCCGCACCGGCTTCGGAGGAAGCGATCCCGGTCGAGGTTCGCCCGTCGTCCCGCGTGGGTACCCCCGAGGCGCCGGTTGAGGCGGAAGCCATCCCTCCCACGACGCCGGCCGAACCGATTCCGGAAGCTCTCTCGGAGCCGGCACCGACGGTCGAGGTCCCGACGGAGCAACCGTCGGCGCAAACGTCCACGCCGGAACCGCCGACGC
>JASHUL010000115.1 GCA_030039995.1 Thermoplasmata archaeon | reverse complement strand
GTGGCTCGCAAAACATCCCGAAGCCCCTCGCGCGACGCCGATGGCCCTCGAAATCGCGGGACAACCGAGTAAGATGATCACCCTGCGGGCCCGGGTAGTTCTGTCGCGAGCGAACGAGTAGATGCCCAGGGCTGAGCCGCGCGCGACCGCGACGGATTCGCGGGACTGTCAATCTCCGCGAATCGCCAAATGGGTCTCAGGTCCGTCGGGGTCGCTTCCGGGCGACATGAGGCGACCCGGCCCCCTTCGTGACTTCCGATTTCGCCTGAAGGTCGTAGCGAAGAAAGACAGATCCGGATACCAGACCCCGGGCCTCCAAGAGCCGGAAATCGTGGCGATTCGGAGCCCCCACCGGCACGATGTCGTCGTAGTGATCGGGGTCCGGTTGCACGTGGAACAACGGCTTGCCCTGACCGACGATGCTGGGATAGACCGTGAGGTAGAGTTCGTCGGCGAGACCTTGGGCCAGCAACGACTGGACGAACCTCGGTCCTCCCCCGACGACCATGTTCTTGCCGGGCAGCCCGCGCAGGCGCGCGAGCTCTTCGGCGACCGGACCCCGGACGATCCGAGAATTCGCCCAAGTCGCGGACTCAAGCGACCGGGAGAACACCACTTTCTCCACTCGGGTGGAAAATCGAGCGAACCCCCGCATGTGCTCGTTCGCGTCGTCCACGTAGTCGGGCCAGAAGCCGGCCCACCGCTCGTAGGTCTTGCGCCCGAGCAGGAGCGTGTCGACACGGTCCCAATGGCCGGTCCACATCACCTCCCAAAAGTCGTCGGTCGTCCCGGGCGTCAGCTCGGGATACTCGGGGAGTTCGGCGAAACCGTCCAAGGTCATGTACATGTGGAGGAGAATCTTCCGCGGCACAGTACTCCCCGGCCCGAAAGGAGCGTCCCGATTTAGGGATTCGTTCGCGCTGCCGGTTCTCGCTGATGCCGGGGGAGTCGGCCGCCGAGAGTGCCGGTAGCGCACCCGCGCACGGGATATTGAGACGGAACGGACGTTAGATCCCGTAAGTGCGGCGTGCCGCGAATATCCTGGGATCATCGTACCCCATCACGTCGGGGTTACGACCCGCCGCCACGCTGAGCCAGTAAACGAGGAACTGGAGGGGCACGATATCGACGAGTGGTGTGAGCGCCGGGGCAACCTTCGGAAGCTCGAACTCGTTTTCGTGCGTGCGGGACGGTCTCCCCCGGCGGAAGAGAGCCACTTTGGCCCCCGCGTCGGCGGCGGCATGAAGGGCGGAGCCGGCACGACGTCCGTCCAGAGCTGAGCACGTGACTGCGATGACGGCGCTGCCGTCCTTATCGATCGAGGGAAGTGTGCCGTGCAAGAATTCTTCGACGCCCGTGGAGGCTACGAACCGCCCGGCGCCCTCCCGGAGTTTTAGGGCCGCTTCCCGAGCCGTCGCTTCGGCCGGTCCGCTACCCAAGACAAGAAACTTCTGCCGATCCTCGAGCGACTTGGCGAGACCTCGCCAATCGTCCTCTCGTCGGACCACGTCCTCGATCGCCCGATCGACCCCCATGGGGTTGACCGAGTCCTGGCCCGACCAACGGTGGAGGAGCGTGAGAGTGGCCGCGATCGCCGTGGTATAGCTCACCGTGTGCACCCAGGCCTTTTCGTCGGACTCTCGAGTCAGCAGGACGTGGTCGGCGCGATCCACGGAGCTACTCTTGGATGTGCCCGTGACTAGGATTTGCGGTACTCCCGCTTCCCGGATCGCTTCTTGGGCGCGCAGCGTCAGGGCCGTCTCGCCGGACGACGAGTACACGATGGCGGCCCCCGTGTGTTGAATCTGTTCTGGCTCCAAGAGCAACTCAAACGAGTCCACAGCGCGAATCGGTTGGCGATACTCCCAGGCCGGACCGGCGGCCCATGCCCCCGCGCGGGCCGCATGGAACGACGTTCCAAGACCGACGAACAGCACCGTGCGGTCCTGGGGTGGGCGTGGAATCTCACTTACGACCCTCTCGGTCGCCGTGATCGTGGACCGGACGGCGGATGGCTGCGACCGCACCATGTCGTGCATGAAGTACGGGTGTCCGTTGCGCCCGTACGGCGGCTGGGGATTCTCAGGCCCCGGGAACGAGACTTCCATGTGCCCCGCAATGCCCCGGGCGCATCAGGATGTCGGCCCGGGACTCCGGCGATTCCACGCCCGCTAGCGGCGTATCGAGACCTTGTGGCCTGACCCTCGGGAATCGAGGCGGCGGGGAAGGGGGTGCAAGCAACCTTGCATCCACCGCACCCGCTTCAGCACGGATTCAGAGTGCAGAGTCGGCAGATGCGACCTCGGGCCTCTTGTAGCCGTGAAGCTCGTGCCGACGGATGCTGCCGGCCCGCAAGCGAGTCCCGAAGCCAAGGTCCGGGCGTCAACGCTGGCCGGGACACATCCGTCAAAATCTGGCGCTCTGGCAGAAGCAGGCGAAGTCGTACGACCGTCGCTTTCGAACAGTTCTCGGAGGGGCCAAGGCCGCTTCGTGGGGTCTTTGGCGGATTCCCGAGTCAAAGCTTGGAGCGATCGGTGACCCTCGAGGGCAGGACATACTGGAAATC
>JASHUL010000114.1 GCA_030039995.1 Thermoplasmata archaeon | reverse complement strand
ATCGGGCGGCTCCGCGTTACGGCCGATACTTCGCGGCGCGCGCGGCGGCGACGGTCGGCTTCGACCCGATGGCGGCCCAGGTCCGCGCGGGCAGCCCCCAGACGTAGATGAATCCCTCCGACATCTCGGGGCGGAACCGGTCGCCGGTCGAGTACGTGGCCAGGCTGTGCTGATAGATCGAGTACGGGGAGCGTCGGCCGACGACCTTCGCCGAGCCCTTGTAGAGCTTGACCGCGACCTCCCCGGTCACGCGCTCCTGCGTCGAGGCGACGAACGCGTCGAGCGCGTTCCGCAGCGGCGAGAACCAGAACCCATCGTACACCATCTGGGCGTACCGCTGCTCGACCGTTCGCTTGAAGTCCAATAGGTCCCGCGGGAGCGTGAGGCCCTCGAGCGCCTGGTGCGCGGTGATCAGCACCGCGGCGGCCGGACACTCGTAGACCTCCCGCGACTTGATCCCGACGACCCGGGACTCGAGGTGGTCGATGCGCCCCACCCCGGCGTCGCCGGCGGTCCGGTTCAACCGCACGATGAGCTCGTGCAAGGGCGCGCGGTGCCCGTCGACCGAGACGGGAAGGCCGCGTTCGAAGGCGACCTGGACGTGGGTCGGTTCGTCGGGGGCGGCCTCGGGCGACCGGGTCCATCCGTAGACCTCCTCGGGGGGCTCCACCGCCGGGTCCTCCAGGACGCCGCACTCGACGGAGCGGCCCCACAGGTTCTCGTCGGTGCTGTACGGGCTCTTCGGACCGGCGGCGACCGGGATTCCGTGCTGTTCGGCGAAGGCGACCTCCTGCTCTCGGGTCATCTTCCACTCCCGGGCCGGGGCGATCACCTCGAGGTCCGGTGCGAGGCTCGTCGTCGCGAGGTCGAACCGCACCTGGTCGTTCCCCTTGCCCGTGCAGCCGTGGGCGACGTACGACGCGCCCTCGCGTCGGGCGACCTCCACGAGATGACGGCCGATGAGCGGCCGGGCGAGCGCCGTGCTGAGCGGATAGATCCCTTCGTAGAGAGCGTTCGCCCGTAGGGCGGGCGCGATGAACTCCTCCGCGAACTCCTGTCGGGCGTCCACGAGGTACGCCCGGGACGCCCCGGACGCCTCGGCCTTCTGTCGTACGCGCTCGAGGTCCCCCGGCTGTCCGACGTTGACGGTCAACGCGACGACGTCCGCGCCTTTCTTCTCGCGCAACCAGGGGATCGACACGGAGGTGTCGAGACCTCCCGAGTAGGCGAGTACCACCTTCGAACGATGCGACACCGGCGCTCTCCGTGGGCTGTCACCCGAGGCGACGGATTTATACCATGCGACCGCTGGTGAACAATTCAGGGCACATTTGTCCGAAATATGACACGCAGACTTTCGGACGCCGGGTCGATCGCTCGGCAGGTCCGGGGCTACCTCGACGGACATCCCGTCGTCGCCGACGCGATCCGACTGGGCATCGGGAACTACTCGGCGATCGCCCGCAAGATCGCCGCGGAGTTGAACCAGCCGCACCCCGAGGCGATCATCGCGGCCTGTCGGCGGTATCCGCGGGGGCGCGGAGAGTCGTTCCGGGAAGCGGGCGTGCGGCGGGTCTTGCGCAAGAGTCGGATCGAGACCCGGACCCGGGTCGCCGCGATCACATTGAGTCAGGGCGTCGACGTCCTCCAGCGTCTCGGGGACGTCGTGGAGGAGCTGCTCGACGAGAACTCGCTCTGTCGCGTCATCCAGGTCTCGCGGGGCACGGTCGTAATCGTCGACGAGGACTCGGTGCTGCGGGTGACGAAGGAACTGCGGGGCCCCCAGGTGCTCGGCGTGCGCAAGGGCCTGGTCGAACTCGCGGTGACCAGTCCGGAGAGCATCGAGGAGACCCCCGGCCTGCTCACCCTGCTCACCGGGGTGCTCTCGGCCCAGGGGATCAACATCGTGGAAGCGCTCTCTTGCTACACGGACACGATCTTCCTATTGGACGAGGACGACCTTCACGCGGCGATGGCCGTAGTCACGCGCGCGCTCGGGTGATCGGGCGCGACCGGTCGAGCGCGCCCGAAGCGAGGCGGTCGCGGGGGGTGCCGACCCCCCTCTGCCTCTCGGCGGCGGCCGGAGGAGCCCGGGCGGACTCCACCCCCGTCATGCTCACGACCCCTCGCGGATTCCGACTACCTCCCATGCCCGCTCGTCGCCCCGTCGGGCCCGCCGACGCCCTCGCCCGCGTCGTCCTGAAGCGATACCTCGGGGTCCGCCGGGGAGAGCCCGTCACCGTCGAGAGCTGGAGCCATGCGCTCCCGTGGGCCCGCGCTCTAGTCGTCGAGGCACGCCGCCAAGGGGCGCGACCCGTGCTGGTGGTCGAGGACGAGGACGCGTTCTTTCGGTCGCTCGCGACGGTCGGAGCCGGGGGGACCGTACGACGGGGATGGGGGTGGACCCCTCGAGGGGGCGCCCATGTCTACCTCGGAGGACCCGAGGAGTTCGACCGGCTCCTCGGGTTGCGGGCCGCCGACCGGGCGCGGCTGCTCGACCGACACGACCGTACGTGGTGGGCGGAGGCGCGCCGCACCCGCACGCGCGCGGTCCGCCTCGCTGTCGTCGACGCCACTCCTTCCGCGGCCGCG
>JASHUL010000113.1 GCA_030039995.1 Thermoplasmata archaeon | reverse complement strand
GGCGAGTCGAGGACGTTCGAGGGGAACGGCGCAAGGTACGCCACGATCCCTTCGCAGGACGTCCCGTTCGCGACGAGCAGCGCGGAGGGGACACCGAGCGAGACGGTCTCGAGCAAGAGCGCGTCGGAGGCGTTCTTGAAGCCGAACGTCCAGTAGGCCGCGGCACCGGTCGACGCGGACTCCGGGGTGGAGGGGATCACGAGATTCGCAGGCTCCCCATGCGGCCAAACGATCGTGCACCCGAACGAGTCGAGCAGGGACGTGAAGTTGGAGACCGGTTCGAGCACCGACGACGGGGTGGCCACTCCCGCCCCGACCGCGGCGAACCACGGACCTCCCGCGACCGAGCCCGCGTTCCCGGACGCCACTCCCTCTGCTTGGGAGAACGTTTCGTAGGAGGCGTTCGAGGCGCTCGTCCCCAGATGCAGAACCCCGGTGGCGAAGAGCGCGGCCACGAGGACAATGACGACCACCACCACGATCACGACGGGAACGATCCACTTGCGGGACCCCGGTCGGGGAGGCGACGTGGGCGCCGTCGTCGCCGGCGGTGGGCTTTCGCTCCACGTCGTAGGGGCGCTCATCTCGCGTATCTAGCCTGTCCGCAGTAGAAAAGGCACGCGACCGAGGCGCGGTTGCTCCCGCGGCCCTGCCCTTAAGAGGGGGTCCCGCCGTCGAATGCCCCATCAGGAGGTGGAAGGGGCTGTCGACCGTCGGGGAGGCGCTCCTCGGGGCCCAGCTCGCCGTCCTGCTCGTCGGTTTCGCATATGCCGCGTACGCCGACTGGAGAGAACGCGAGGTGACCGACCGGCTCTGGCAGCTGATGGGCGTCGCCGGCGTCCTCCTCGGCGTCGCGTGGCTGCTGCCGGACGGCGCGGTCCCCGTCGTCCTCTGGCTGGTGGTCGGCGCGCTGGTGCTCCAGCACCTCTTCCCGTGGGACGAGGCGCTCGGCCCGACGGTCGATCGTCACGCGGACCTGATCGAGGGGGTCGTCTACGTCGTCGTCACCGTGGCGGTCCTCGTCGCCGCGTTCTCCTTCGGCGTCGGCCCGACCGCGGTCCCGGTGTCGGTGCTGGCGGTGTTCGTGACGGTGCTGTTCGCCCGCGCCCTGTTCGAGCTCGGGGTGCTCTACGGCGGCGCCGACGCAAAAGCGCTCATGATCGTCGGTGTCGTGCTTCCGTTGTTCGCAACCCCGTTGCTTCCGCAGGGCGCAGGGGCGACGCCCCTGCTCACGGTCGTGCCGTTCTCCGTCACGGTGCTGATGGACGCCGCGTTGCTCTCCGTGGTCATCCCGATCGGGCTGGCGGTCCGGAACCTCGCACGACGCGAGTTCCGGTTCCCGCGAGGGTTCTCGGGGTACCTGCTCGATGTCCGCGAGCTCCCGGACCGCTTCGTTTGGGTCCGGGACCCGTCGGTTCCGGAGCAGGAGGTCGACATGGACGCCGAGACGTCCGCCGAGGACCGCGCCGCTCGGGTCCGGATCGCGGAAGAGCTGACGGCGAAAGGGGTGTCGAAGGTCTGGGTCACTCCCCAGATCCCGTTCCTCGTCGTGATGGCGGCGGGACTGGTCGCGGGTCTCCTTGCGGGCAACCTCGTGGTCGACCTGATCTCGCGGGTCTGAACGGTCGCCTCGACCCGCCCGCGGCCCGACGCCAAAGCTTTTTCCGTCAGTCCCGTCGTTCGAGCTAGGAGGTCGAATGGCCCGCACCACGAAGCCGTCTCCCCTCCGCGTCCTGATCGCGAAACCGGGTCTTGACGGACACGACCGCGGGGCCAAGGTCGTCGCTCGGGCGTTGCGCGACGCCGGCTTCGAGGTCATCTACGCCGGACTCCGACAGACCCCGGAGGAGATCGTCCGCGCCGCGCTGGAGGAGGACGTCGACCTGATCGGACTGTCGATCCTGTCGGGGGCTCATATGGCCCTGTTCCCCAAGGTTCTCGCGCTTCTCAAGAAGGAGCGGGCCTCCAGCATTCCGGTGTTCGCCGGAGGCATCATCCCGGACGAGGACGCCCGGAGGCTGAAGAAGGCGGGGATCCGGGCGATCTTCGGTCCCGGCACGTCCCTCGAGGAGATCGTCACCACCGCGCAGCGACTCGCGCGCAGCGCGGCATGACGCGGGCCCGGCCGCTTCCGCCCGCGGCGCGGGCGATCGTGAGCGGCGACCGGCGGGCGCTCGCTCGGGTGATCTCGCAGGTCGAAAATCGCGAACCGTCGGCCGCGTCGGTCGCCCGGGCCCTCTATCCGCGGACCGGAAAGAAGCCCGTGATCGGCGTGACCGGTCCGCTCGGCGTCGGCAAATCGAGTGTGATCAACCGGCTGGTCGCGCGGCTCCGCGACCTCGACCGAACGGTCGGCGTGGTGGCCGTGGACCCCTCGAGCCCGTACTCCGGCGGCTCGGTCCTGGGGGACCGGATCCGGTTCGAGCGTCGCGTGGACGACGCCGGGGTGTTCTTCCGATCGATGGCGAGCCGGGGCGAGGTGGGTGGGATCGCGGCGGCCACCCGGGAGGTAACGCGCTTGCTCGACGCCGCCGGTTTCGACGTGATCCTAGTGGAAACGGTCGGCAGCGGGCAGGTCGACCTCGCCGTGCGCGACGTCGCCACCACCAGCGTCGTGGTGCTGGTTCCGCACCTCGGCGATGAGGTCCAGACGTTGAAGGCAGGCCTGTTCGAGATCGCGGACGTCTTTTGCGTGAACAAAGCCGACCTTCCGGGAGCGGACGTTGCGCGGAGGGACCTTGCCGAGCTGGTCGGACTCGGGGGCGCCCGTTCCGGCTGGCGACCGCGGATCGTCGCGACCTCCACCACGCAGCCGTCCGGGATTGAGGAGCTCTGGTCGGCGATCGAGGCGCACGAGGAGTTCCTGGACCGCACGGGGGCGCGCCGGGCGGACGAGCGCCGCCGGGTCTCCGCCGAGATCGTCGAACTGGTCCGGGAGCGGGTCGGTCGAGAGCTCACCCGACGGCTCGAGCGGGAACCCGAGCTGCGTCGCTGGGTCGACCGGGCGGTCGAACGAACGCTGGACCCGCACACGGTCGCGGACCGGCTCGCGCGGGCGCTCGGCTCTCGGTAGCGAAGGATGTCCGTCGACCCCATCGTGATCCTCGCGGTCGTACTGGTCGCGATCGCCGTCGTGGCGTACTTCGTCTTCGCATCGTTCGCGTTCGGTGCGGGATATCAGCCGACGCCCCGCCGATCGGTGGAAGCGATGCTCCGCCTCGCGGAGGTCGGCCCGAACGACACCGTCTACGACCTGGGGGCGGGAACAGGCGCGATCGTCTTCCGGGCGGCGCGCGTCTACCGAGCGCACGTTCTCGGCGTGGAGGTCGAGCCGATCCGGTTCCTGATCCTGAAGCTCCGGCGCGCGATGGGGCCGTTCCCGGATCGGGTCGAGCTTCGGTGGGGCAACTTTTTCGCGCTCGATTTTCGCCCCGCGACGGTCGTGACGGCCTTTCTCTGGCCGGGAGCGATGGAACGCCTTCGGCCGAAGTTCGAAGCCGAGCTCCCGCGGGGCGCCCGGGTGGTCAGCCACTGCCACGAGATCGTCGGATGGCGGGCCCAGGCGTACGACCCGGAGACGGACGTCTACCTCTACCGGCGCCCGTCGACCGCGGCGCCCAGCACGGTCACATCGGGTGATGACTGAACCAGAGCGCCGCGCCGACGGCGAGGACTCCGAGGATGATGATGAATCCCGCAATCCAGCCGATGTTGGACGGTCCCTCCGGCTCCCTCACTCGCGGGACGCCCATCTCGCTCACGAGCGGGTCGACCGCGTCGCCGTTTAAGTGACCTAAGCACGGACGCCGGGGCGCCCTAAGGGATCGGGCCGCCGATCTGGCCGTGCAACCCGAAGTAGACGATCAGCACCGCGACGACGGTCGCCGCGCCGAAGGTGACGATCAGGAACGACAGCGGCACCGGGGGCGTCGGCTCGGGCATTCGACCCGCTCACCCCGACCCCGTTCAAGACCTCCCGGTTGGTTCCGTAGGAACCCTGGGGGGAGCTCGCGGGAGTTCAGTCGCTCTTCTCGGCCGGCGTCGCGGACTTGGCGTCCGACTTGGGGCCGCCGTGCCCATGACCCTCATGACCCGTCGCCTTGGCGGTCTCGTCCTTCCCTTCGGCCTTCTCCGCCTTCGGGCGGTGGCTCCCCCCGTGCGCCGGTTCCTTGTCGCCCGCCGCGGCCTTCGGCTTCGCCGCTTCGTCCTTCTTCTCGGCGGGAGTGACGTACTCCTCGACGATTCGGATCGTCTCCGGGTGCAGCTGCGTCCGCAGTCGATCGATCACGCGCGGTT
>JASHUL010000112.1 GCA_030039995.1 Thermoplasmata archaeon | reverse complement strand
CAGTGGTACGTCGTCGACCTGGTCGGCTTCCTGGCCGCCGGCTCGTTGATCGCGATCCTCGGGATCTCCTTCGCGATCCTCCCCGCGATCATCCTGCTCCTCGCGCTGCTCGTCTACGACGCGATCGCGGTCTACGGCACGAAGCACATGCTCAGCCTCGCCGAGGTCGTCACCGACATGAAGCTCCCGATCCTGCTCGTGATGCCCGACTCGGCGGGCTACGACTACACGTCCGCCCCGAACCTGACCGAACAGCGGGCGCAACCGGTGGAACAGCGGGAGGCGCTGTTCATGGGGCTCGGGGACGTGGTGATCCCGGGGACGCTCGTCGTCTCCGCCTTCATCTGGCTCCCCGACAGCCCGACCGTCTTCGGGATCGGCGGGAACCTGTGGGCCGGCATCGGCGCGCTCGTCGGTTCCCTGCTCGGCTACGCGATCCTGATGCGGCTCGTCCTCCGGGGAACGCCCAGGCGGGGCTACCGTTCCTCAACGGCGGTGCCCTGCTGGGCTACGTGCTCGCCTACGTCCTCGTCTTCCGGTCCTTCTCTCTCGGCCTCACGGGAGGGCTTTAACCCCCCGGGCCTCGACGCGCCCGGTGCCGCGGAAGGTCGAGGACATCCGGATCGACGACGCGCCGAGCCTCGATGCGCTCGTGCGTCGCCTGGAGTCGGCGGGAGGGTTCAGCGCCCGAGAGGTCGCCCGCGGCGTCGACGTGCTCGCCCGCATCCTCGGCGACGAGGAAATGACGCGGTTCCTCTCGTTCCCCGCGGACATCGTCGCGACCGGCACTCGGGGCGTCCTCGCCACCCTCGTGCGCGAGGGGTACGTCGACGCGGTGATCACGACGTGCGGCACCCTCGACCACGACCTCGCCCGGGCGTTCCGGGCGTACTACCACGGAGAGTGGGACCTCGACGACCGGGAGCTCCGTCGTCGGCACCTCTACCGGCTCGGCAACCTCGTGATCCCCGAGGCGAACTACGGTGCGATCGTCGAGCGGAAGATGCGCTCGATCCTCCGCCGGCTCTGGGCGCGCGGCGTCCGGTCGCTCTCCACCGAGACGCTCGCGCGCGCGATCGGCGAGGCGATCCCGTCCTCGGCCCGGTCGAGCATCCTCCGGGCCGCGGCCGACCGCGACGTGCCCGTGATCGTGCCCGGGATCACCGACGGGGCGGTCGGCTCGCAGCTCTGGCTGTTCTGGCAGGACCACCGCGCGCTCTCGCTCGACCTCTTCGCGGACGAACAGCGGCTCTCGGACCTCGTCTTCGAGGCGCGACGGACGGGGGCCGTGATGCTCGGCGGCGGGATCTCCAAGCACCACACGATCTGGTGGAACCAGTTCCGGAACGGCCTCGACGCCGCGCTCTACGTCACGACGGCCGTCGAATGGGACGGGAGCCTCTCGGGCGCCCGCACCCGGGAGGCGGTCTCCTGGGGGAAGGTGAAGCCGAACGCCCGGCACACCACGGTCGAGGGCGACGTGACGGTCCTGTTCCCCCTGATGGTCGGCGCCGCCCTCGAGCGGCTTCGTCGATAGTCCCGCCGGGCCGAGCCTTTATCTCCCGTGGCCAACTCGGCGGAACCCGTTCGTGGGCCCGTAGCTCAGTCCGGTCAGAGCAGGCGGCTCTTAACCGCAAGATCGGGGGTTCGAATCCCTCCGGGCCCGTCGTTCCGCCGCGGTCGCGCGCATCCGGTCGAGGGTCCCGCCCCCGACCAGGGCGTCCCACGGTTCGATCGACACGATCCGGAGCAGCCCCATCGGGGTCCACGGGTCGTCGTCGAGCCGACGCCGGATCGTCGCCGGGTCCGGGGCGTCGACGATCGAGAGGATCCGGGGCCCTCCGTCCAGCGGGCCGGCGAACAGGAAGAACCCGTCCGCCTCGAGCGCGTCCATGTACCCGGCGTGCTCGTCCCACTTCGACTGCTCGCGACGGTCCCGGGCGTAGTTCCACGCGGGGCCTTGCTCGCGAACGACCGCGAAGTATGGCACCCCTTCCCCCGGTACCCCGCGCGTTCAGCCGAAGCCGGCCGATCGGGGGCTCATCGCGAGCTCGCGCAGCGCTCCGCGCGCGGCCACGAGCACCAGGATCGACCCGATGATGTTGAGCAGGGGGATGAACAGGAGCACGGCCCCGACCTTGAACAGCGAGTCCCCGAAGCGCGAGCCGAGGCGCCAGATCCCGACGAGCAGACCGATGTAGCCGATGAACGCCGCGATCGCGACGACCACGAGGAGCCCCAGGGTCCCCAGCAGCGCGCCCGCGTTCAGGCAGTAGGAGGTGATCGGGCCCCCGGCCGCGCACTGGATCCCCTGGAAGATCTCGGCGAAGAGCGCGACGGCGAGGAGCGCGAGCAGCACGGCCGTGATGAGGAACACCAGGGCGAAGGTCGCGGGCGAGGCGAAGCGGGGGTCGATCGGGGAGAGCTTACGGAACGCGCTCCGGTAGAGGATCACCTCCGCGATCGTGAGCGCCAGCCCGAGCCCCGCGATCGCCGCGAGCGACGCGAGACCGGTCGCGCTCACGGTGATGCTGGTGCCCGAGGTACCGCTCGAGGCCGTGAAGATCGTCGTCGTGTTCGAGTCGAACAGGGAGACGACGCTGAGGAGCGCACCGACCAGCGCGAGCGTCGCGGCCCA
>JASHUL010000111.1 GCA_030039995.1 Thermoplasmata archaeon | reverse complement strand
CGCACGGTCGCGCCGACCGCGCCGCTCTCGCCGAGCGCATCCCGGAGCGCGGCGTCGAGCTCCGCGCGGTCGGTCGCCGGCATACGGCGCCGAGAGCGGGTCGGAGCTAAGAACCTAGGCGTCGCGCGGGGCGTTCCGGCGGCGTCACGAGCCGGAGGGGAGGCCAGCGACGCCCCTTGATCGACCGTCGGGTCGCTTCCCGGACCGCGTTCCGCTCGCGGCGGAGGGCCCGCGCCCACTCGGTCGACCCGAGGTCGTCGTCCAACTCCGCCAGTACGATGTCCAGGTCGTGCAGGCGGCCCAGGCGGGTCTGCAGTCGTCGCGCCTCCGTCGGGAACTCCTTGAGCTGAGCGCCGTCCAAGCGCGAACGAACCTCGCTCAGGTGGCGCAGTCGTCGGACCTGGATCCGCAGGCGGTGGAACCGGGACGAGCTCGGGCGCTTGCGGGCCTTACGGTGGGCCGCACGGACCCGTTCGTGACGAAGCCGTGCCTCCTCTTCGAGGATCTTCCCGAGGCGGGCCCCCGCCCGGGGACGCGACGGCAGCTCGAGGATCTCCCGTACCCCCTCGAACAGGTGCGCGTCGCGCTCCGACCGGAGGAAGACGCGCAGGAGCTCGCGGCCCGTCCGCGCGTCGTCGCGCACGCGGGCGCGCAGGCGCGCGACGAGCGCGGCGTCCTGGTGGACGGGCCGCGGCAAGGTCGGGCCCTCGAGCAAGCGCAGGACGACGTCTCGGTCCCGCACCTTCCCGACGAGCCGAGCGAGCCGCTTCAATCGCTGGTCCAGCGGCCGGACCAGCTCCCGCGGTCGAGCGGCGAGCACCCGCTCCCAGATCGCGAGCGCGTGCCGCAGGCGTCGCAGCTCGCGGTGCAGGGCGTGGAGGCTCTCGGAGGTCGGGTGCGGTCGGTCGATCACCTCGTCCACGGTCCCGGCGACGTCCGCGAGGAGCCGGTCGATCTCGTGCGCCAGGGTGCCCGGCGGGATGCGACGCGTCGAAGAGGGAGGCGGCACCCAGGACCTCGAACGGGCCGAGACGCCCGACGGGTAGTAAGCCCTCGCTCGTTCGCCGCGCTCAGGGCTATGTAGGAAACGACCTCTCCGCGGCCGTGGACCGTGCCCGGTCGGCCGAACTGCAGGCAGCGGTCCCCGGGATGCGTCGCGAGAGCGAGCGCACGATCGGCGTCATCGACGTCGGGTCCAACACGGCCCGCTTCGTCGCGTTCGAGGCGTCGGCCTCGGGCGCGGTGCGGGCGTTCTACGAGACGAAAGAGTCCCCCCGGCTCGGGCTCGACACCGGCCCGGACGGACGGCTCGCCCCCGCGGCGATCGAGCGCGGGGTGGCCGCGGTCGGGCGGTTCGCCGCGACGATCCGTTCCCTCGGGCTTCCCCGGACGATCGCGGTCGCGACGAGCGCGGTGCGCGACGCGCCGAACGGGGCGGAGTTCGTCCGCCGGGTCCAGCGGCAGACCGACGTGCTGCTTCGGATCCTCTCGGGTGCCGAGGAGGCGCGGTACGCCTACCTCGGCATCGCCGGGGCGTGGGAGCTCGACAACGACGTCGTGACCGACCTCGGGGGTGGCTCGCTCCAGATCGCGGAGGTCCGCTCCGGTCTGCTCCGCAACTCGGTCAGCGTCCCGCTCGGGGTTCTGCGGCTCTCGCAGCGGTACTTCGAACACGACCCGCCGAAGCGGCGCGAGGTCGAGGAGCTGCGCGAGCACGTGCGCGAGACGATCGGGTCGGTCGTCGAGGCGTTCGGCGGCAAGGACTACCGGCTGTTCGGGATCGGGGGCACGGTCCGGTCGCTCGCCCGGGCCGCGATCGAGCTGCGCGACTATCCGGTGGAGCGCGTCCACGGCTACCCGCTCTGGGACCACGACCTCGAAGCGCTCGGCGAGCTGCTCGGAGAGATGTCGGCCGCCAAGCGGCGGTCGGTGCCCGGCATCGGGGCCGACCGGGCGGACGTCGTGATCGCCGGCATCGTCGTCCTCCAGGAGCTCGTCCGCGCGACCGACGCGGGCCGAATCGTCGTGGCGGGCACCGGGATCCGCGAGGGTCTCGCGCTCGAGGCGGTCGGGGCGAAGCTGCCCGCGCTCGCCGAGCAGCTCGCGGAGCGGAGCGCGGCCGCGGCCGCGGAGTCGTTCGCCTTCCGGCTCGACCACGGCCGGGCCGTCGCGGACACCGCGCTCGCCCTCTTCGAGGTCCTGGCCGGGCGCTTCGAGTGGGGGCGAAGCGAGGGGCTCGCGTTGCGGGTCGCCGGTTGGATGCACGACGCGGGCATCGCCATCGACCTCTGGCGCCACGCGAACCACTCGGCGTACCTGATCCAGAACTATCCGATCTGGGGACTCGAGCAGCGGGAGGTCCTGCTCGCGTCGATGATCGCGCGGATGCACGAGGGGGGGGAGCTGCCGTCGGCGTGGAAGAAGGGGTTCCTCCCGATCATCCGCGCCCCCGACGTCGAGACCGCCCGCCGCCTCGGGGCGATCCTCGAGGTCGCCGAACTCGTGGCGTCGGGCCGTCCCCGGTTCTCGCTGGGGGGCGGCGGCAAGCACCTCACGGTGGCCTTTTCTTCCCCGGCCGATACGTCCCTCCCCTCGCACTGGGAGGAGAAGGTCCGCAAGCCGATGGAGCGCGAGTTCGAGGTGGAGGTCCGCATCCGTGCTGGCTGAGAGCCCCAGCCCCACGCACGGGTTCCCCGGACGCCTCTTCGTCTTCGAAGGGCTCGACGGGAGCGGCAAGTCGACCCAGGCGGCGCTCCTCGGAAAGTGGCTCCAGGCGCGCGGCTACCGCGTCTTCTTCACCGAATGGAACTCCTCGGAGCTCACCGCGGCGACGATCCGGCGGGGCAAGAAGAAGAACCTCCTGACGCCGACGACGTTCTCCCTGCTGCATGCGACCGACTTCGCCGACCGGTTCGAGCGGAAGATCCTCCCGCCGCTGCGCGCCGGCTACGTGGTCGTCTGTGACCGGTACGCGTACACCGCGTTCGTCCGCGACGCGGCCCGAGGCTGCGACCCGATGTGGGTCCGCAACATCTACTCGTTCGCGCCCCGCCCGGACCAGGTCTTCTACTTCCGGGTGCCGGTCGCGGTGACGCTCAAGCGGAAGATCGCGAGTCGGCTCAAGATCAACTACTACGAAGCGGGGATGGACCTCGGACTCTCCGACGACCTCCACGAGAGCTACGAGCGGTTCCAGACCCGACTCAAGCAGGAGTACGAGCGGATCGCGCGCACCGACGGCTTCACCGTCATCGACTCGAGCCGGTCGGTCGAGACGATCCAGACGGAGTTGCGCGGGTACGTGACGCCGGTCCTCGAGAACTTCCCGACCGGGGAGACCCTGATGCATGACGGATAGGACGTACGGGGTCCGCCTACCGGGGCTGACCGAGGAGTCGCTCGGCGGCAAGCTGATCGTCATCGAGGGGGCGGACGGCTCGGGACGCACGACCGAGGTCGCCCTGCTCCGCGAGTGGCTCGAGGTCGAGGGGCACGCGGTCGTCGACACCGGCCTGCGCCGCTCCACGCTGGTCGCGGAGGAGATCGACCGCGCGAAGCAGGGCCACACGCTGGGCGCGACCACGATGGCGTTGCTCTACGCGGTCGACTTCGCCGACCAACTGGAGAACAAGATCGTGCCGGCGCTCGCCGCCGGCGCCACCGTGCTCGCGGACCGGTACATCTACACGCTGATGGCGCGCGCGGTCGTCCGAGGGGCCTCGCGCGAATGGGCGCGCCGGCTCTACGGGTTCGCGCTCCGCCCGGACCTGATCGTTTTCCTCGAAGCCCGCCCCGAGATCCTCCTCCACCGGGCGATCGCGAAGTACGGGTCGCTCGACTACTGGGAGTCCGGGATGGACCTCTCGCTGTCGCGGGACCTCTTCGAGAGCTTCTTCGCCTACCAGGAGCGGATGTCGAAGGAGTTCGCCTGGGTCGGGGCCGAGTACGGGTTCCACCGGGTCGACGCGAACCGTCATCCCGCGCAGGTCGACGAGGACGTTCGCGCCCTGGTCGCGCCGCTCTACGCGACCGGCGGCCGGGCGCGGGCGTCGCCGCGGGGGCGTCCCGCGGTCACTCCGCCGCGGACGCGAGCAGCTTCCGGGTGAGCAGCCACCGCAGGCGCGCGGCGCCCGGTCGGACGGTCCGGGGGAACTCGAGGCAGGCGGCCCCGCCCTTCGTCAGCCGCACGAACGGGACGCCGTCGCCCGTGAGGGCGAGACCGACGAACTCCCCGAGCGACGGCTCGTGCCCGACCATCACCACGGTCCCCCCCGGGCGGGCGACGCCGCGCAGGCGCGAGAAGATCGGACCGGCGAGCGTCCCGATGTCGAGCTCCTCCCAGTACGTCGGCCGCGGCGACCGCTCGAGCGCGTCGTGGAGGAGTTCCGCCGTCCGCCGGGCGCGGGCCGCGGGACTGCTCGCGAGACACGCGACCGGACCGACGAGCCGTGCGAGACCGGCCGCGACCCGACGCGTCTGGAGGACGCCCTTGCGGCTCAGCGGTCGCCGCGCGTCATCGGACCAGCGTCGAGGGTCGCGGACCTCCGCGGGTCCGTGACGTACCACGATGACCCTCGGCCCGCGGGACCCGTCCGCCTCCGTCATGCCCGGTCCGCCCGGGGGCGGACCGGGCTCAAATCGCTTCCCGTGCCGCTCGCGGCGCCGCCGGCTCACAGCGGGATCGGGGGACCGCCCGCGTCGCCGGCTTCCGAGAACGTCGTCGGGATCGAGCGGTCGAGCGCGACCTGGGCGATGTCCTGCGCGTAGGCGACCGTGCGGCCGATCGACTCGAGGATCCGCGTGACCGCCGCCGCGGTCGCGGGGGGCATCGTCCCCCCGCCGACCGCGGGAAGGAGCCGGTCCGCGAGCGCGCGCCCCGAGGCGAGCAGCGCGTCCCCGACGTCGAGCAGGTCGTTCGCCGTCGCGTCGTCGCGCACGCTCAGCACCCCCTCGAGATGGTCCATCGCCTGACCGTGGAACTGCCGCAGGGTCGTGAG
>JASHUL010000110.1 GCA_030039995.1 Thermoplasmata archaeon | reverse complement strand
CTCCCGTCGCATCTTGTGGATGACCTTCCGATCGTCCACGTCGTATCGGGTCTCCTTCCACGGATCCGCAACGTTCGAGTAACCCCGGACCTCCCAGAATCCCGGCTCGTCGACCGAGACGAACTTCAGTCCCCGTAACCACTTCGCGGACTTGTAAAAGTATCGCTTTGGGACTAGCATTCGCACGGGTCCGCCGTGTTCGGCGGGCAACGGGGCCCCCTCTACGGTGTGAGCGACCAGGACGTCGGCGTCCTGAAGCGGCTCGATCGGCAACGAGGTCGTGAATCCCTGCTCGCACTCCATCACGACAAACCGGACCGTCGGTCTCGGGCGAACGAGATCCGCGATCGCGGTGAACGGCACGCCCCTCCAGTGCATCCCCAGCTTCGACCAGGACGTGACGCAGTGGATGTCGCAGGTGACGTCGACCTGGGGGAGACGGAGGAGGTCCGCGAAGCCGAGGGTCCGCGGAGCCTCGACCTCCCCGTGCAGCGAGAGGCTCCAGTTCTCGCGGGTAAGCTCGGTCGGGACCGTGCCGGCGTGCAGCACCTGCCACTTCTCCGTGACGACCTGCCCCGGAGGAACGCGGGGAAGCGCCACGGTCAGCCCCGGACCTTCCGGACCCGGACCTGGTCGCCGGTCCAGTCGAAGCGGAGACGGCGGCGAGGCTGCCACCGGCGCCGGCGGTCCCACAGGGCGCCCGCGAGGAGCGGGAGGCCGATCGACGCCTCGACGTGGGCCATCGCTCGGGTCGCGGTCGCGGAGATCTTGCCCCACGACTGCGCCTCGTCGAGGGTGCTGCCGGAGAGTCCTCCCCAGTGGGGCACGTCGGTGGTGATCTGGAGAGCATAGTAGTGGCCTTCCCCCTCGCGGCCGAACGCGTAGTTCGCCATCACGATCCCGTCGTTGATCCAGTTCTTCGGTGTTCCACCGCCGATGTAGATGACGGCGGTGCGAGGGGAGTGGGCGAGGATCTGCACCAGCTCGTAGTTGTCTCGGACGGCGTCCAGGATGAATCGGTCGGCGCGCTCACGGTTCGCCTGATAGTACAGCGTGAGGCCGATCCCGATCGAGCTGTCGATCAGTGCGGGAGAAAAGACGGGCACTCCGCGCCGCGCCGCGGTGGCGAGGATCGAGTCCTGGTCGGGGAAGCGTTCGCCGAGGAACCCGAGGAACTCCCGCGACGAGGCCGGCCGTCGCGGGAATTTCTCGGTGATCCGGCCGATGATCCGGTCGGTGTCCTCGAACTTGAGCTCGTCCACGTACGTGTCGTAGATGCGGTCCAGGTAGAGCCTCCGAAGCTCCACGTCGTTCGCGGTGGGCGTTCCGATCCAGTGCCGACCCCCGATCGACTGGTAGAGGTCCTGGTAGAGGACCGCGCCCGTGGAGACCACGACGTCGACCACGCCCCAGTCGACCAGGTCCCGGAGCACCTTGCGCAGTCCGGCCGCGATGAGCGGGCCGGAAAGGCCGAGCAAGATCGTCGGTCGCTTCGGGTCGCGCAACGCGTTCTCCCACACCTCGAGACACCGCCCGAGGTTGCGCGCCTGGATGGACGTCGTCCGGAACTGCTCCAGCAGGTCGCCGAGCCCGCGGCCCCGGGTCACGTCGACCGGCGTGACCGACCGCTTGAGGAGGGCGCGCCGCCCTTGGGCGACCGACTTGGGCACGGCCCGCCGACAGCGGACCGGCTCATAACCGCTCGCGATGCGAGAAGGCACAAATGCAAGACCATTAAATCCCTCGGCGTCAGAAGACTACGGAGGCAACCGGGTGTCTTCGCTACCGTCGCCGTTTCTCCGAGCACGGCAAGCGCTCCAGGAGAATTCGGGCCGGACCATCGTGGTCGCGGGACCGCCGCTGAGCGGCAAGTCCGCCCTTTTGGAAGAGGTCCGGACGATGGTCAAGGAGTGGAACGCTCGCGTCGTAGAACTTCGGGGGAGCTACCGCTCGCGCTCCGTGCCGTACGGCGCGCTCGACGGGCTCAATGCCGGCGAGATCCCGTCCGGCCCGGCGTTCGGCGATGCCGAGTCGGAGGGCGGTGGGGAGGGCGAGAGCAGCCCGAACGTCCCGATGGCCGCGATCGCGTACCTTCCGGACCGTTTGCCGCGCAGCCGACGGAGCCGAGGGGAGCGGGGACGAACGAGCTTCCTGGGCCAACCCGTGCGGGGGCGCTCGGCGAACGAAGGTGATCCGGAGGCGTACTGGCAGCAGTTGCTGACCGAGTTCCGCGGGCCGAGCCCGCATCCCGTCGCGATTCTGATCGAGGACGGGGCCCTGTTCGACCCCGAGAGTCGGGAGTTCATCGTCGCGCTCTCCAAGAAGGCCCGGCTGCGACCGCTCCTGATCGTCGTCGCGCTCGACACGTCGGTCGCCGGCTACATCACGTGGGAAGACTCCTTCCTCGGCCGCGGCGACGTCGACTGGGTCCGCATCCCGGACGCCCTCGCGGACGCGCGGGAAGCGCACCGGTTGAAGGCGATCTTCGACGACCTCCCGTCCGTCACCCAGCGGGTGGTCGGCTACGTCGGCCTGTTGCGCGGGAACGTGGGGGAGGTCGTGCTCTCGCGGGTCGCCCGGCTGAACTATCCTCAGCTCGCCGAGGCGGTCCTGCCCGCCACCGGGGTCGGCCTCGTCAAAGTGCAGGAAGGGAAGGTGATCGTGCCGCACGTCGCCTGGATCCCGATGATCGGTGACCTGCTGCCCGAAAAGCAGCTCCGCGAGATGCACCTCGAGATCGCGAACGCGCTCGCGGCGTTATCGCCCGAGCCGACGCTCGCCCGCCGCATCGAGGTCGCCCGACACTATCTCGCCTGGTTCCCGGGGCCGATGGCGCTGCGGAACCTGCTCGAAGCCGGCGAGCTGAGTCTCCACCTCCTCTCCTTCGACACGGCCGAGGAGCTGTTCGCGGACGCGATCGGATGCCTTCCGTCGCTCCCGTCGCAGGAGAGGTCGACGATCGAGCCCGAGCTGCGGCTCCTGCATGCCCAATCGCTCTTCTGCGGGGGTCGACTCTCCGAAGGGGAGACCGAGCTGCGGGAGGGGCTGCAGACCGCGCTCCACGCCGGACTCTCCGTCGAGATCGTCGCCGAGTGGATGGAGCCGCTCGTGCTGACGATGCGGGTCATCGGCCCGAGGAACTCCCTCGCGACCACGCTCGCGGAGCTCGCCGACCGATGCCACGACGCCTCCTGGACCGAGATCGAGATCCTGTTGCAGTCGCTCATCGCGGAATTCGAGTACGAGCGCAACCACCCCGAGAAAGCGCGGGACGAGTCCCGTCGGGCCGGCGAGCTCGCTCAGGAACTCCGGCCCGGCCACCTGCAAGCGATCGCCCTGCTCGCGGTGGGGCTCTCCCGGATCGAAGGAAGCACCGAGGAGCAGGCGCTCGCGGAGCGGTTCCTCGGTACCGCCCGGGTCCTCCTGAGCCGGTCGCGCCGTTGGGAGCTCGACCACATGGCCGGCGACCTCGAGGCGCGACTGCTCGAGACCCGGGGCGACACCTCGCGCGCGCTTCAACAGCGGCAGCACGCGCTGCCGAACCTTCAGCGCCAGAAGCTCCTCTCGGTCGAGCTGTACCACCAGCTCGCGATCGCCACGACCCTGCTCGACCGGCGGGTCGCGAGCGGGGTCGACGCGGCGTTGCAACGGAGCCGCGTGATCGTGGACACGCTCCACCTCATCCCTCCCTCCCCCTGCCTGCTGCGCCTCTGGGTCCTCGAGGGCCGCGCGCGGGCCCTCAACGAAGAGACCACGGTCGCGCGCGACCGTTGGGAGGCCGTCGCGGAGGAGCCGGCCGCGGACGGGATCCCGCGACTGCGGGCCGAGGCGTTGATCCGGCTTGCCCTGCTCGAGTTCTCGTCGGGGCGCCCCGAGCTCGGGGACGCGCTGGTCGCCCAGCTCGCGGAACCCGAGATGCAGAGCGCCCTGCCGCTCGCCTGGAAGGCGAGTCTCGGGGACCTCGCCCAGCAGGCGGCGTCCAGCGAGCACGGCGGAGCGCCGTTCCCCGTCTCGACCTCGGCGCGCCCCGGTGACTCACAGAAAGGCGAACGCGGCCGGCGCTAGGCCGTACGCGATCGTCAGCGCCCCGACCACCAGTAACACCACCACGACGATCCGGTGGAGCAGCATCGGCTCCACGCGGGTCCCGAGGCGGTTTCCCAGCCAGGCGGCCCACGCGGCGACGCAGATCAGGGCCGTCGTCCCGGCGAGCAGCACCACGAGCCAACCCCAATCCGTGACGAACAGGATCTCCACGATCATCGTGGTGTCGCCCATCTCGAGAGCGAAGACGGTCCCCAGCGCCGCGAGGAACGCGGTGCGGGCCGAGGTGGACCCCGCCGTCTCGGACTCCGGCCCTCGGTACGCGAGCCACAGGGCGTACGCGATGAGCGCGGAACCGGCCGCCACGCGGATCACGCCGATCCGGCCGGGACCGAGGAGGGCGACGAGCGCGGCGCCGACCGAGACCGCGATCGCGCTCGAGGCGACGAAAGCGACCGACGCTCCCGCCCACGTCGGGACCGGGCGGTGCCGGGAGGCGAGCGCCATGGTCGCGAAGCTGGTCCGGTCGAACAGCTCGAAGCCGCCCACCACGGCGAACACGATGAGGAAGCCCCCGAGGGCTCCGAAATCCATCCGGCCCCCGTCGTTACGCGAGATGATGTAGGAAGTCGTCGACCCGCCGCTCGCAGAAGGCGCAGGTCAGCACCACGGGTCGCCGCTCGGCGACGTCGAACTCGCTCTCGACCGGCTCGACCTGGTTCGAGATGCAGTTCAGGTTCGGGCAGCGCAGCACGCCCACGATGCGGTCGGGGAGGTCGACGACCCGCTTCTCGCGGACCTTGTACTCCCGGATGATCGAGATCGTCGCGGTCGGAGCGATCAACGCGATCGCGTTCACCTTCCGCGGGGAGAGCTCCATGTTCTCGACCTTCACGATGTCCTTCCACCCGAGCTTGCCCGAACGGACGTGGAGGGCGACGCTCACGGTCGAGTCCTTGTCGAGGGATTGGACGCCGATGATCTTCAGGACCTCGAGCGCGAGGCCGTTCCCGATGTGGTCGATGACGGTGCCGTTCTTGATCGGGGTGATCTTGAGCTCCCGCATCGCCACCTAGCTCCGCCCCTTCGATTTCGGGCCCCCGAGGAGCGCCGCGAGCAGCGCCATGCGCACGGGCACGGCGAGGAACGCCTGGCGGAAGTACGCGGCGTGCGACGTGGCGTCAACCTCGGCCGCAATCTCGCCCGCCCGGGGCAACGGGTGCAGCACGATCAGTCGGGACTTCGCGCCGGCGAGCACGCCGTTGTCGATCCGATACGAGCCCGCGACCTTGAGGTACTCCGCCTCGTCGGGGAACCGCTCCTTCTGGATGCGCGTGACGTAGAGGACGTCCGCGTCGCGGACCGCGCGGTGGAGCTGGTCCTCTTCGTGGATCCGGACCCCCATGTGCTCGAGCTGGTCCCGGACCTCGTCGGGGAGGCGGAGGGTCGAGGGCGAGGAGAAGACGAGCTCGGCGCCGAACAGCGCGAGCGCGTAGGCGAGGGAATGGACCGTGCGACCGTACTTCAGGTCGCCCAGAAGGACGACCCGGAGCCCCGAGAGCGTCCCGAACGCTTCCTTCATCGTGGCGAGGTCGAGCAACGTTTGCGTGGGATGCTGACCGGCCCCGTCCCCGGCGTTGATCACGGGTTTCTCCGAGACCCGGGCGGCCAGCCGGGCCGAGCCCTCATTCGGGTGTCGGAGCACGATCGCGTCCGAGTAGCTCGTCAGCATGTGCACGGTGTCGGACAGGCTCTCGCCCTTGCGGACCGAGCTCACCAGGGGGTCGGCGATGGTGATGCACTCTCCTCCGAGCCGGTGTACTGCGGACTCGAACGACAGGCGGGTTCGGGTCGACGGTTCGAAGAACGCCATCGCCACGATCTTGTCGGTGAGCGGATGGGTGACCTTCTTCCCCTCGGCGTAGGGGATCATCCGGCGGGCGGAATCGAGCAGCTCCTCGATCTCCGGTCGCGTGAGATCTCGGATCGAGATCACGTCCCGGCCGTGGAGCGACATCCGGGCCGCGAGAGGGGTGGCCGCTTTAAGGACTTCCCGAGGGCGCACGACCTCCGGCGCCCTCCACCGTCCGGTCCGCGTCGTTCGCGGGGCCGGTCAGGCGCCCCTCCCACGGTCGGGGGGACGCGGAGGTCGGGTTCACTGCGCCATCCGGGGATACAGTCGGGACTCGACGACCGTCAGCAGCACGGTGACGCCCAACAGGACCGCGAAGTCGACCCAGAGCGGATAGAGGCCGGTCTCTCCCGGCA
>JASHUL010000109.1 GCA_030039995.1 Thermoplasmata archaeon | reverse complement strand
ATGCCGAGGGCTCCCGACGTGGACGGCAGCCAGACGAAGGCGCTGACGACGAGCGTTCCCGGGATGACGACGTCGCCGAGCCCCATGAACAGCGCGCTGCGTTCCTCGACCGGCCGCGCCCGCTGCTCGCGGAGCGGCCCGGCGGACGGGTAGTCGTAGCTCGCCGAGTCCGGCATCACCATCAGGATCGGGAGCTTCATGTCGGTGACCGCGTCGGCGAGGCTGACCATGTGCTTCGTGCGGTAGACGGCGATCGCGTCGTACACCATCAGGACCGAGAGCAGGAGCAGCGCCGGCAGGATCGCGAACGAGATCCCGAGGATCGCAATCAGCGCGCCGCCGGCGGCGAAGCCGGCGAGGTCGACGATGTACCACTGCGGCTCGATCAGGAGCGCGAGGTAGAGCCCGGCGCTCGCCATGGCGGCGAACGTCAGCGCCGGGGCCAGGACGATCTCCGCCGATGTCGGGGGCAGCAGGACCATCCCCGGCGCGAGGCTGAACGTCGCGTACAGCGTGAGGTACAGCGACGCGGCGATGCCGATCAGCACGACGTGGCGGATCGCCGAGAGCCCGCCCTCCCGACGGGCGAACAGGAGGATCGCGAGCGGGGCGACGATGATGACGACGAGGATGAACAGCGGCGCCGTCGGGCTCTGCGGGTTCGAGGTCGTCGCGAGCCCTTCGCTGCGGAACGGGTTCGCGAGGGCGAGGCCGACGAGCTGAGCCCCGATATAGAGCGCGGGGAGGCCGAGCCAGCGGGCGCTCGGCATCGACGGCTTACGGCTGGACGATGGCGTAGGCGTTGTTGCCGAGCACCTTGGTGATCTTCGCGTTCACGACCGCGCCCCGCTGGGTCGCGCCGGTGACGAAGACGACGAACCCTTCCTTCTTGGCGACGCCGTCGCCGCGACGGCCGACGTCCTCGATCGTCAGCCGATACACCTCGCCGACGACGACCGGGGTCCGGGGCTTCTCGACCTCGACCGTGCGCCGGACGGTGATCGGACGCTGGGCACCGCACGCCTCGCAGACGAGGAGCGTGAGGCGACCCTCCTTCTGGAGGTGCGTATCCGGCCGCTTGCACTCCGAGCAGATCACGTACTTGACGGTGTAGTCGCGGAGCCGCGCGGCGATCTGGTCCTTCGCGAGCCGCGACTTGAGCACTCCTCTCGGGAGGTCGAGCACCCCGGGGCACCCGAACTCCTTCGCCAGGAAACCGATGACGTGCGCCGGGTCGCGCCGGAGCACGCCGGTGATCTCCTGGAAGTTGCGGATCACCGTGTTCTTTCCGTCGGTCATCACGTCCGGCTCGGGCACCTGGAAGCGCTCGCCGCCCGTGCGGACCGGTGGCAGTTTCTCGTGCGCGCGAGCCAGAAGGGCCTGGTAGGACTCCATTCGATCCCTCACGACCGAGCGGGGGAGTAAAAGGATATCCGCTCAACCCGGGGGAGCTCCGAACTCGCCGAGCGTGTCCAGGACACGGGCGAGGTTGCGCTCCGTCACGACCGCGGTCGCCGCGCCCCGCACGTCCTCGTCTTCGGGCAGGAAGGCGACGCCGACGTGGCTGCGCCGGAAGAGGCCGACGTCGATCTCCGAATTCCCGACGGACGCCGTTTCGCGCGGCGTCACGCCGAGTTGGTCCTGGAGGCCGGCGAGCACGCCCTCTTTCCCGTGGATCGGGACCCGCACGATCCCCTCTCCCGTGAGGCGCCCCTCCGCGTCCACGCGAAGCCCGTTCGCGAGCGCGACCTCGATTCCGAGCTCCCGCGCGATCCGTCGGGCGAGGATGTCGAGCCCTCCGCTCACGATCGCCGTTCGGGCGCCGAGCGCATGGATGCCATCGATCAGCTCCGCCGCCCCGGGCATGAGGGGCACCGGCGCGAGGATGCGCTCGAGATCGAACACCGTCAGCCCGGGGGCGTGCCGTTTCCAGATCCGCACGTCGCTGCGGATGAACTCCTCGTCATCGATCTCGTTCGCGAGGAAGCGACGGAGCCCTTCGTCGTTGCGGTCGCCGAAATGCTGGTGCACGACGTGCCACGAGCTCGAGACGTCCACGAGGGTGCCGTCCATGTCGAGGGCGACGAGCCTAAGCACGGTCGCCCCGGGCGATCCGGTCGGCCCGGTCGAGGACCCGGTCCGGGGGTCGGACCGCCCACGCCGCCAGGTTCTCGTCGATCTGCTGGGGGCGGCTCGCCCCGATCAGCGGGGCGGCGCCCATCTTGCGCAGCCAGTGGAGCGCGATCGACCCGAGAGGGACGTGGTTGTCGTTCGCGAGGTCGCGCAGGGCCCGGCCGCGTTCGAGCATCTCGGGTAAGATGTCCGGTTCGAAGAGGCGGTGCGCGAACTGGCGGACCTCTCGGGGCACCTTCGCCCCGTCGAGATAGCGGCCGTGCAGAAGCCCCCGCGCGAGCGGAGTGTAGGCTTCGATCAGGATTCCGTGGGAGCGGCAGTACTCCTGCACCGGGTCGACGTCGTCGCGCAGGAAGAGGTTGTAACGCAGCTGATTGACGGCGATCTTCGCCTCGCTGAGGTGACGAGCCGCCTCCTCGAGCTCCTCGACCGAGAAGTTGGAGACGCCGATCGCGCGTACCTTCCCCTCCTTCCAGAAAGCCTCGAGGGCCGGCATCGTCTCCGCGAGGGGGACCCGCGCGTCCGGCCCATGAATGAGATAGAGGTCGACCGAGCGGCGCGCAAGCTTCTCGAGGCTCCCGATGATCGCGGCTCGAACCTGGGCGGGGCGCAGATGGTCCCAGGCGACCTTCGTCACGACATACGCGTCGGGAGCGGCGCCGGGTACTCGCGCGAGCACCTCTCCCAGGATCCGCTCCGACCGACCGTTCCCGTACACCTCGGCGGAGTCGAACCATCGGATCCCCCGCTCGTAGGCGCGGCCGATTGTCGCCTTCGTGCGGGCTTCATCCTCGGGCGTCCAGCGGCCCAGCGCCCAGAGGCCGAGGCCGAGCGCGGGATGCGGGCGACCGCCGCCGGCGAGTTCGATCTCCTCGATCTCGACCGGGGGAGTCGGGGGGGTCGACGGCGCGCGTTTCTTCGATTTGGGGCTCGCTTTCGGCGGGCGAGGGGCCCGAGCGCTGGGGGTCATGGTACGGGCGGGGACGAGCCGTCCTGCTTCAAGTGTTCGTCGATGCGTCGGACCCGCTCGGTGAGCTCCGTCGCCTTCTCCTCGGCCTCGCGAACGACGTCCGGCGGGGCGTGCCCCCGAAACCCTGGGTCGGCGAGCCGAGCGCGTGTCTTCTGAAGAAGGCCGGCGAGCTTCTCCCGCTCCCGAAGGAGCGCCTCCGCGGTGGCGCCCGAGGCGACGGGGCGTTCGATGAAGCATTCGCCAAAGGCGGCGACCCGGCGACCGGTGTTGGGCGGCGACTCGTCCCCTCCGGCCAAGAGCACGAGCGGACGGACCCGAGCGAGGCGCTCGACGGTGTCCCGCTCGTTCGCGAGTACGCGCGCGACCTCCGGCC
>JASHUL010000108.1 GCA_030039995.1 Thermoplasmata archaeon | reverse complement strand
ACAAGATCGTGACGCTCCTGGTCGACGAGGCGAAGCTTCGGACCTCGGGGGAGTTCGTCCGCGAGATGCTCCAGGGCGAGCTGTCGAAGATCCTCGCCCACGGCCTGAAGACCCTCTACCCGCTCAAGAAGATCGAGATCCGTCGCTCGGAGGTCCGGGGCGTGATCTCGGACGAGATCGCGCCGGCGGAAGCCCCGGCGGCGGTCCCCGAGGGCCCGAGCGGGCCCGAACTCGCGGCTCCGGTCGCCGCCGACGGCGCGCCGTCGGCGTGAGCCCCAAGGACGGCCGATGGTCCGTCCCGTCCCTGTCGGAGTGGCTCAGCCCGGTAGAGCACGGGACTCATAGCGGGGCGCGCACGGACGCGTCCCGGGAGAGATCCTGGGGTCGGGGGTTCAAATCCCCCCTCCGACATCCCGCCCCGATCGTTTGCCGAACGCGTGTCCCGACGTTCTCCTCAGATCCGGACTCGAACCGTCCGAGGGCGTGGGAAGCTAGCCCGTGCCGGGCAGCGAACCTATGCTTCGTCGGAACGACTCCACCTGCTCCAGGACGGGGAGGACCCGTTGATCTCGGAGGATCGTGATCGCCTCGTCCAACAAAGGAACCGCGCGAGCCGGGAACTTCCCTTTTGCTTCGAGACCGGCCAGGTCGACGCAGGTACGGGCAAGCTCCAGCTTCCAACCCGCCTCTCGCCACAGGCGGACGCTCTCGGACAGCAGTACGAAAGCTTCCGAGGTCTGGCCGGCCTGGACAGCGAGGAGGCCCTGAGCTCGGGCGACGAACGCCCGTGCCGGGAGAGCGCCTACGCGCTCCGCCGAGGCGGCGAGCCCGGCCGCGTAGGACCGGGCTCGATCCATGGCCTGCTGGCCGAGGGCACTATCGAAGAGATAGGTCAAGGTCAACACCGGAATGAAGGAGTCAAATTCGAACTCTCCTCGGTTCCGACTTACCTCGACGGCCGCGAGCAGTGCCTTCTCGGCCGCGGAAGGATCTCCGCGAGTGAGCTCGAGCGCTCCCTGGACGAAGAAATTCCACGCGACCTGGTACGCTGCCATCTCCTTCGATAGGATCTCTTTCGCCGCGCCCCAACGACGATCCACCTCGGCGAACTCCCGTCGAATAATCGGAACGATGAGGACATGGATCAGATTGTGGGCGGTTTGGGCCTGACCCAGGGCCCGGATCGCTTTCTGATGCTCTACCCCGAGCCGGAGCGACTCCTCCAGGTCGCCCTCGAAGAAGTAGGCGAACGAGTCGAGGCTCCCGCGGATGGATACTTCGAAATTCGGGGCGTTCACCCGTCGAGCGTACTCCACCGCCTTCCGAACCCACTCGTGACACTCTCGCATGTCGCCCACTCCGGTGGCGGCGTACCAGGCTCCATGGAAGTACGCCTCCAGGGCCGTGGGGGGATGTTGCGCGAGGCCGAACTCAAGGGCCAGCTCGATGTTCTGGCGGACCTCGGACTTCGCTCCCCGCGGGGCGACTTTTGCCAAGGCGAGTCGGATGGCGGCCCTCACGACCGGGTCGCCGACGCTCTCCGCGATCTCCAGGGAGCGCGCCAGGAGGGCCCGGGCCTCGTCGGGCCGGCCGGCGCCGCCCAGATACGCCGCGTAATCGACGTACAGGCGGGCGAGTTCCGGGCTGGGGGGTACGGACTCGAGAAGCTCCCTCGCCTTCGCCAACGGAGCTTCCGCGATCGGGAACTCTCCGAGGAGCGTCCACCCCGAATGCGACGCCGCCTGGTGCAGCACGGCACCGGCCCGTAGCCGGTCCCCGAGGCGCTCGTACAGCTGCGACGCCTCGGTTCGGCTCCGCGCCGAAGCTTCGTATTGCCCGAGGATCTCCAGCTCGGTCCCCAGCCGTTCGAGGACCTCCGCTTGGGTCCGTTCCTTCGGGATCTCCTTCAGAATTTCGAGCGCCGTTCGATAGTAGACCACGGCCTGCTCCCGGGCATAAGTGGCCGCGGAGTTTTCTCCCGCCGCGATGGTCCACTTCAGCGCTTTCGCCAGATCGTTGCCCCGATGGTAGTGCAGCGCCAACTCTCCGGGAAGTCCACGGCCACCGGCGTCGAACCGGGCCTCGAGGACCTGCGCGGTCTTCAGATGGTAGCGCTGACGGCGGACCAGGGAAAGCTCGCGATAGAGGACCTCTCTCGTCTGATCGTCGGCGAACAGGTAGACGGACCGCCCGGGAGCGATCTCCCGCTCCCGCAGCAGGCGGGCCCGGAGAAGACTCTCCACCTGCGCGAGGAGCGGATCGGGCTCGACCCCACTGACCGTCCGAAGTAGGTCGAAGTCGAACTCTTGTCCGAGGACCGCGGCGACCGAGAGGAGGCCGTGGGGCTGCTCGCCGGCTCGGGCCACCCTCTTGAGGATCACCTCCCGCAGGGTGGAGGGGATCCCTACGTCGGCGACGGCCGCGGAGTCCCATCGATCCCCCCGACGAACGAGCTGCCGCTCCTCGGTCATCGAGCGCAGGAGCTCCTCGACGAACAGAGGGTTGCCGCCGGTCTTCTGACCGACCAGTCCCACGAGCTCCGCTGGCGGATCCTTGGTGCCCAGGATCGCGCCGACCAATTGGCGCGCCGGCTCTCCCTGCATTCTCTGCACGGGGATTTGGACGAGCGATTTCGAGTGGGCGAGGTCCTGGACCACCGTCTTCAGCAGCGGCGCGTCATCGTCCGCGGAGTCTCTAAACGTGAGGAAAATGAGGATGGGTTGGGTCCGGATCGGTTCCGCCAAGTAGTCCAAGAGCCGAAGGGAGCCCGGGTCGGCCCACTGGAGATCGTCCAGGAGCACCAGAATCGGCGACTCCCGGCTCAGATTGACGAAGAACTGGGCCACGCGCTCGAAGAATTGAAGCCCCGCGGCTTCCGGGATGTCTTCGCCGTTCGAGGGCGTTTGGCCGAGCCGTTCCCCAACTTCGGGAGCCAACTTCACGAGCGCCGGTCCGCAGCCGGTCGAAATCTTGTAGAGGAGCGGGGCGGGAGCGTCCCGGAGAACATCACGGACCACTTGGACCCAGAGCGAGTACGGTACCGGTTCCTCGTCCTGATGGCCGCGACCGCGCAGCGTTCGGAACCCCTTCTTCTCCGCCTTGCGGATCCCTTCGTCGGCCAGCCGGGTCTTGCCGATCCCGGACTCGCCGGAGAACGCCACGATACGCCCCAGGCCGCCCTTGCCCTCTTCGACCAGCCGGTCGAGGGAACGGAGCTCCGATTCACGATCGATCCACGGGGTGACACGGGCGGCCGGCGGGATCACCCACGGCAGGTCGACGCTGTAGACGGGTATCGGCGAGTCAATGTTCTTCAGGAATGCGTGGTCCAGCCGGGTGCAGGGAAAGGGAATCTTGTTCCCCACTTGGTCGAACACCGGGCCACTGATGCAAACCCCCGACGTTTCTGCCAGCGGCTCGATGCGGGACGCAATGTTGACGGCGTCCCCAAGCAGGTCGCCGGCTTCGTCGATGACGTCGCCCAGGTGAACCCCGATCCGCAGCTCCACTCGATTTGCCGGCGAAGCCTCGTTGTGCTCGCGCAACCGCTGCTGGATGGCCACCGCACATTCCAAGGCCTGTAGCGCGCTCGGAAATTCGACGAGGAAGGCATCTCCGATCGTCTTGACTTCCCGACCCCCGTGCGACCGAAAAAGCGGGCGAAGCAGTCCCCGGTGGATCTCGAGGAGCCGAAGCGCGAGGGGTTCGTCCCGTTGGGTGAGGGCGGAGTACCCCACCATGTCAGTGAACATGATGGCGGCCAGGCGGCGCTCCGGGGCCACGACCCGCGAACGGTCCTTCCGGGATTTAGCCCCGGCTCAGCGCTAGGTCTCGGTCGGGCTCCGGCGGCCGGTTCGCTACCTTCGCCCGGGCGGGTCCTCCCGGCGTCGACCCCCGCGGCCCCGCCGCCACCGGTGCGGGCGGGGCCGGGGCGTTCTCATAAGGGCCGGAGGGACTCCGATTCCCACCGAGGAACCGATGTCCCCGCCCCCCGACGAGACGCCGCGCACGGACGAATCCACGCCCTCGGACTCGTTCGAGGATCTCCCGCTGCGCTCCCCGCTCCAGAAGGGCGTGCGCGAGATGGGGTACCGTGTCCCGACCCCGATCCAGAAGGGCACGATCCCTCCGGCGGTGTCGGGTCGGGACATCGTGGGGACCGCGCAGACCGGGACCGGGAAGACCGCGGCGTTCCTCCTCCCGATCCTCGA
>JASHUL010000107.1 GCA_030039995.1 Thermoplasmata archaeon | reverse complement strand
ATCCGACCGAGGTGGTCGAGCTCCCGGTCGTTCATCAGGAACTTGCCCGGCTGCGCGCAGACCGGGCAGGCGTCGGCGCGGAAGTAGCCGTGCTGGGCGCACTCCTTCAGCATCGTGCGGGCGACCTCCCTACGCCTTGACCTTGTCCGCCTTCTTCTCGAAGTCGGTCAGGAGGTCACCGTAGAGGTCGGCGAGGTCCTTCAGCACGCGCTTCAGGATCTGCTGGGGCTTTTCGCCCTTCGTCTTCACGACCAGCGTCGGTCGTTCGAGGTACGGGTGGCCGAGGTAGTAGCGCGCCTCGACCACCTTCTCCTCCTTCTGGAGCGCCTCGACCAACGGGATCAAGAGCGTCTCCTCCCCGCGCGGCAGCTCCACGCGGAGCAGATCGTTCGATTTCTCGACGACGCGCAGCTCCATCGACGGCTCCGGGAGACGGCGCACTTTCGCTCGGTTCTTAAGCGTGGCGGGAGCGTGGGTTTGCAGCGCCCGGTCGCGCGCTCGCCCAAGTCCCAACCTCGGATGTGTCTAGGGCGGTCTCCAATTCGGACTCGTGGGACCGGACCTGCTCGCCCCCGACCCTGCCCGTCTGGATGAGCCCGCTCCGGATCTTCGAAATGAAGTCGGACGAGCCGTCCTGTTGCGGTTTAATCAGAAGACTCGATTCTCTGGGTCAGCTGCCTCGGGTAGGCCATCGGTGGATTCGAGTCGGGACCACGAATCATATGGTGGTCGAGCCCGACACTTGAAAGCTGTCGGACGTCGAGACAATCGAAATCCGGACCGACTCGTCGCCAGAGGTCGAACCGTGAATGTAGAGGAAGAGGTCTCCTGAGTAGAACGGAACGTTTGGAAGCATCCAACCCGGGACGCCGCCCGCGTCGCTGTACGCATCTAACCAGTATCCGGTGGGTGACTCGAGGACGGCATACCAGTCCTGCTCTACCCCGCCGCAGCTAGCCAAGCTGAGGTTCGCTACCCCGCAGCTAAGTGAAGCCGGTAGGAGGGAAGTGCCGCTCGTGAGATTGTCTATCGAGACGGCCGTGCTCCCGGTGGTGAGGCCCCAACCGTCGGTCTTGTTGGTCGAATTGTCGAATCCGAGAGAAAGCGGGATTGAACTCACGATGCTGGATTCGGGGCCAGAGGAATTGGTCGCGGTTCCATAGGTAACATTGTAGCCCGACTCGGTGCAGCCCCCCGTCAAGTTCGTGAGTAGATAGGAACCCGTTGTGTTGCGGAACGCGGCAGCTGATGCGTACTCCGGCGCAAGACCGCCGTAGCCCGGGAGACCGCAAAGCTGGTAGCCGATAATCCAGCCACCTTGGACGGATCCCCAGTTCGGGAGCTGCCCGGCGCCGATCTCATAGAATTCGTACGCGCTGGGGTGGGCTTTGAGAAACGAGGAGCCTGCCAAGCTCCACGCGTACGAGGATGCCGCGGGTGAGTCCAAACCCGAAACTGTCGTAAAGTTACCCACGACTTGCGCAAGGAGTGCGCCGCAGGCGGACGTCGGAGCGATCGGGCCCACTAGATGGAGGGCCTCATTCAGGGCGACAGCGTCGACAAGGTACCGGCTTTGGTTCTCGTAAATGAGCGACCAAAATGGCACTAACCCCGAATTAAATTGATCCGCCGCCAAAGGAATGCGGGAGGCGTTCCACGCCGAAACGCCGGGCAAACCACGGCAGATCTCGTCACCGATCGCATTGAACCATACCGGCTCGTCGGACAAGATGCCCAACGCCGACGTCAGGACCCACGGCCCCCCGGGCGTAGTCGCGATCGTCAGGTTCGCCATCATCCGGACCGCGCCAAAAGCCAATCCCACTGGTCCCGGCGCGGGAGGTGAACCGCCAAACTCGAGGACTGCGACGAGGGCGATGACTACGATGACGGTGACCAGCACTGAAAGCACCACGATCCCCATCGTCCTCTCGCGCCGCCCCATGGGTCTCTCGTCCGTCCAAGTCGAAACGACTAGAACTCTGCGGGACTAGAAGCATCTTTCAGGCTCGAAATGGATCCCGCGAGGGGCCGACCTCTGACCCCGCGAGCGTTCGAGCGCGCGGCCCCGACGTGGATATAACCGCCGAGACCTCGGGACCGACGGTCCGCATGCGGTTCCTCGTTGTCGGCGGCGGCGCGCGCGAGCACGCGATCGCGGCGACCCTCGAACGGGCGAATGCGACGGTCGTGGTGGCGAGCGCGAACGCGAACCCGGGGCTCGAAGCGATCGCCGCCGCCTCCGCGCGAATCGACCCGACCGACGGGCCGCGCGTCGTCGCCTTCGCTCGCGCCCAGCGGGTCGACGCCGCGGTCATCGGGCCCGAGGCTCCGCTCGCCGCGGGCGTGGCGGACGCCCTGCGCGCCGCGGAGGTCCCGACCGTCGGGCCGTCCCGCGACGCCGCGCGGATCGAGTCGTCGAAGGTCTTCTGCCGGGAGCTGCTCGCGCGGCACTCGATCCCGGCGTCGCCCCGGGTCGCGACGCCCGCGTCGGTCGACGACGTCGACCGGGCGGTCGCCGAGATCGGGAGTCCGTTCGTCGTGAAACCCGACGGACTCACCGCGGGCAAGGGCGTCTGGGTCCAGGGCTCTGACTTCACCGACCCGAAGGAAGGCGCGGTGTACGCGAAGTCCCTCTTGCTGCAGGGTGGGCGGGTCCTCCTTGAAGAGAAGCTCGAGGGGGAAGAGTTCAGCCAGATGGTGTTCGTCAGCGACGACGGGGTCTACCCGATGCCCGCCGTGCAGGACTTCAAGCGCGCGCTCGAAGGGAACCGGGGCGGCAACACCGGCGGGATGGGCGCCTACTCCCAGCGCGACCACCTCTTACCGTTCCTGCCCGAGGCGGACCGGAACGCCGCCGTCGACATCGTCCGCCGCACGGTCGATGCCCTGCGGGCCGACGGGATGCGCTACCGCGGCGTGCTGTACGGCGGGTTCATGCTCACCGCCCGGGGCCCGGTGCTGGTCGAGTTCAACGCGCGGTTCGGCGACCCCGAGGGGATCAATGCGATGACGCTCTACGAAGAAGGGGACTTCGCCGGCCTCCTGCTCGGCGTGGCGACCGGCCACGTCGACCCGAACCTGGTCCGGTTCCGGCTGCGGTCGACCGTCGTCAAGTACCTCGTCCCTCCCGGGTACGGCGACCGACCGCAGCCGGGCGGCCTCCTCACGATCGATGCGGCCGCGATCGAAGCCGAGGGAGTCCACGTCCTCTACGGGTCGGTCGACGCCGCGGGACCCGGAACGGTGCGTCTCGGGAACTCGCGAGGGGTCGCCCTGGTCGGCGAAGCGAGCGCGATCCACGAAGCCGGGAGCCGGGTCGAGTCGGCGCTCGCCCATGTCCGCGGGGAGTACTACGTCCGCCACGACATCGGGACGAAGGAGGATCTCGCGCGTCGCGTCGAGCATCTGCGCCAGCTCCGGGCGCCCGGCGCAAAGCCGTCCCCGCTCCCGCTCAGCGTCGCGCCCCCGGCGGCGCCCCCGTCGAGCGCGGGAACCCGCGAGCAGCTGATCGGCTGAGCATCGGCGGGGTCGGGCACGGAAGTCGACCATGGACCTGTTCACCCACGTCATCTTCGCCTACCTGCTCTCGTTCGTGATCTGGGGGCCGGCGGCCCCGCAGTACATCGCGGCGGGCGCGCTGGCGGGAGGTTTGCCCGACGCGGACATCCTCCTCTTCCCGCTCACCCGATGGTTTCCCTCGCTGCACCACCGGGGCATCGTCCACACGATCCTCGGGGTGACGCTGATCGCGGCGGTCGGGAGCTTCCTCGTCCCGTACCTGCCGTACTTCACGCACGCCTCGACCCTGCTCTACTTCGTCGCGATGGAGATCGGAGGGCTCTCGCACCTCGTGCTGGACGGGTTCACGAACTACGCCGTGACCCCGCTGCTCCCGTTCTCGAAGCGGGTGCTGCGCCTCGGCGCCGACCTCGCCGTGAACCTCGTGACGATCGTGCTGACCGCCGGGACGCTCGTCGTGCTCGTGCTCGAGCACGGAACGGTCGCGTTCAACGTCTGGGTGGAGACGGTCTGGGTCCTCATCGCCGTCTACGGCGGCTACCTCGTCGTGCGCGGGGTCGCCCGCTGGCGCGCCGGCCTCGCCCGTCGTCGCGAGGGGTTCCAGGACGTCTTGCCGAGCGCGAGCCCGTGGTCGTGGCTGCTGGTCGACGAAAGCGACACCCCGGACCAGTACCGCCTGCGGTACCGGGCCCTCGAGCTCGCGGGACGGTCGAACCCGTCCGAACACCGAGTCGAAGTCACGAAGCTGCCCGTGGCCCCCGGCCCGGTCGACTCCCCCCAGGCCGCGCTCGACCGGACGTACCTCGCGGCGATGGCGAAGAACGAGTGGCTCGCCGAGAACTACCACGCCGGCCTCGCTCGCGAGCGGGGCGAGGTCTACGAGGTCTACTGGTACATGGTCGGCCCGGGCATCCGGCGCAGCTTCGGGGTCCGCGGGGAGATCGACCGGCGGACCGGGAAGATGCAGCTTCGTTCGGGCTTCCTCCGCCTGCCCACCGAGGCCGCGGCGACCGCGTAGCGCGGCCGGTCGGGGGCGCCCCGCGCCCACCGTTAAATACCGTCCGCCCGGTGTTGAGCCTCTCCCATGTTCTGCCCGAACTGCAAACGGCTGATGCGCCCCGACCGCGCCGCCGGGGTCTGGAAGTGCGCGGCGTGCGGCAAGAAGGTCCCGCTCGGCCGGGGCGTCGAGGTCGGGCGGTCGACGCCGGAAGGTCGGGAGATGGCGGTCGTCGACTCGAAGACGGTGACGCTCCCGACGGCGGACGAGCTGTGCGCGAAGTGCGGGAACACGAAGGCGTACTGGGTGCTCCGACAGACCCGCGGCTCGGACGAGCCCGAGACGCGGATCTTCGAGTGCACCAAGTGCGGCTACAAGTGGCGGGAGTACCAGTGAGCGAGCCGCCGGTGGGCCCGGTCGGGCGCGCGTTCGCGGTCGATGCGGTCGGGCGGGCCGTCCGCGTGCGCGGCTGGGTACAGCGCTCGCGCTCCTCCGGCGGGATCCTGTTCCTCCATGTGCGCGACCGGACCGGGACCGTTCAGGTCACGGGCAAGCGGGACGTCCTCGGCGCCGCGGCGTTCGACGCCGCCGAACACGTCCAGGTCGAGGGCGTGGTCGAGGTCGAGGGGACGGTCGCCGACGACCCCCGGGCGCCGGGGGGCCGCGAGCTCCGGGCGCGGGCGGTGAAGGTCATCGACGCCGGCCTCCCGTTCCCGATCTTCCAGGAGCAGACCGAGGAGTTTCGGCTCGACAAGCGCCACCTCGTGATCCGCTCCGACGACCACGTCGCGACGTTCCGCGTCAAGGCCGAGCTCCTGCGGGCGCTCCGCCAGTTCCTCGACGACGAGGAGGTCCTCGAGGTGACGCCGCCGATCCTCACGGGGAACCCGGCGGAGGGTGGCGCGGAGGCGTTCACGATCGACTACTTCGGGCGACCGGGGTACCTCTCCCAATCGGCACAGCTCTACCTCGAGGCGATGATCGCCCCGCACGAGCGGGTCTACGCGCTCACGCCGTCGTTCCGCGCGGAGAAGTCGCGCACCCCTCGTCACCTGACGGAGTACCAACACCTCGAGGTCGAGCTCGCCTGGACCGACCTCGACGAGCTGATGACGTTCGTCGAGCGGATGGTCGCGAGCGTGGCGCACGCCGTCGCCGAGCGGCGGCCGTCGGAGCTCCGGCAGCTCGGCCGCAAGCCCGAGGAGCTGACCGTGCTCGCGCCGCCGTTCCCGCGGCTCAGCTATGCGGCCGCGATCGAGCGGCTCGCCCAGCAGGGGTTCCCCGTCGCGTGGGGCAGCGACCTCGGCACCGCCGAGGAACGCGCGCTCACGCTCGAGAGCGCGGTCCCGCTCTTCGTGACGCGCTTTCCGCGCGAGCTGAAGGCGTTCTACATGCGCCGTTCCCCGGACGATCCCCGAACGGTCGAAGCGGCGGACCTCCTCGCGCCCGAGGGGTACGGCGAGATGGTCGGGGCGTCGTGCCGCGAGACGAACCTTGAGTTCCTCGAGGAACGCGTCCGCCAGATCGGCGCGAACCCCGAGGAGTACGAGTGGTACTTCGACCTCCGACGACACGGCAACGTGCCGCACGCGGGGTTCGGCCTCGGGGTCGAGCGGATCCTCCGTTGGATGCTGCGCCGCGAGCACATTCGCGAGACGACGCCGTTCCCGCGGACCCCGTCGCGCCACACGCCGTGAACCGGCCCGGAATCCGGAGTTCCGGGGGCAAGATTCAAGAGCGCGCTCGCGCGTTGCGACGTACCGCTTCCGGACCGGAGACCCTAGATTGGCCGCGATGCACGGATCGGACCGGGGGAGTGGGGAGCACGCGCCGTCGCCCGCCGCCAAGCCGGCGGGCGGGGCGCTCGGGGTCGAACGGATCACCCACCAGGACGTCCCCGAGATCTGCGCGCTCTACCGCCGCGTGTGGGAGTCCCCACCGAACGCCGGCGTGCCGCCCGAGC
>JASHUL010000106.1 GCA_030039995.1 Thermoplasmata archaeon | reverse complement strand
GCGTTTCCTCACATCAGCCAGCCCGGAATGTCGCGCCACCTCCGGGTCCTTCGCGAGGCCGGTCTCGTCCGGGTTCGGCAGGATCGACGGAACCGGTACTACTCGCTTCGTTCCGAACGGCTGGGCGAGGTCGACGCCTGGATCGACAAGTATCGGGGATTCTGGGAGAACGAGCTCGACTCGCTGGAGTCGTTCCTGGAATCTCAGCGCCGAACCCGCCAGGGGAGCCAGAGATGAGCTCGTCTGCGTCGCGAGCACCCGCGCCGGGAGACCCGGGGGGTCCTGGGCGGTTGGAAGCGGACGGGCAGAAGGCGACCCTGACGTTCCGGCGCCAGCTGGCCCACCCGATCCGGGAGGTCTGGGAAGCGATCACCGAGCCTCGGCAGGTCGAGGCGTGGTTCATGGTCAAGCTCCGGCGCGACCCTGGGGTCGGGGGCCGGCTCGAGATGGAACATCCTAACGAGGTCCGGGCGACCGGTCGAGTGCTCGTGTGGGACCCACCCCGCATCTACGAGTATGAGTGGAACCTCCCGCCGGGACCCAATCAGCCCGAGGGCGAAGCGTCGATCGTCCGCTGGGAGCTCACTCCGCATCAGGGCGGGACGCAGTTGGTGATGACCCACCGGCAGCTCTCCCGGTCCACGGCCAACGTCTTCTCCCGCGGCTTCGGTGTGCTGTTGGACCGGCTGGCGTCTCACCTCGACGGCGCGCCAATGCCTCAGCCGCCCTGGGTCGCCTCGCCGTCTCGCGGTGCCCGTCAGCGGTAGTTCCCCGGTAGCGCCGGCCGGCGCTCCGCTCCGTTAAGGGTCGGGCCGGCGGGTCGGGTCCGGGTCGGGGGGCGTTGCGTACCCTCCGCCCCCGCTTCAAGAGGGTCGAGACCCTCGGGGCAGCATGGACCCGTTCCGAACGCCGAAGCTGGCGCCGTACCTCTTGGTCGAGAATGCTGCAAAGCTCAGCCAGTTCATCCAGAGCGCTCTCGGCGGTACGGTCGGTTTCCACCAGCTGGATTCCAGCGGTCGCGTGAACCATCTCGAGCTTCGCGTCGCGGACTCGGTCGTGATGATCGCCGACACGCCCAAAGGGCGATCGCACTTCCCCGCGATGCTGCACCTCTACGTTCCCAACGCCGACGAGGCGTACCAGCGCGCGCTGCGCGCCGGAGCCGTCTCGGTACGCGAGCCCGGCGACGCGCCGGACGGCCGCCGCGGCGGTGTCCGGGATCCGTGGGGAAACGAGTGGTGGTTTACGTCACTCCCTGCTTGATCGGTCCTGTTGGACGCGGGGGTTCTGGGTCGGCGTGAACGCGAGGACCGGCATGCGGAGGTCTCACCAGGGCCCTACTCGCGCGCGAGGCGGGCTAAGGGTCCGCCGCTGCGCGCTTGCCTTCCGCGCGCGCCTCTAACGGAACTTCGCTAGTGCGACCGGGCGGTCCGGTCGGTGAAATCTAGGATCCGCTTCCACGAGTCCTGACACGCGTCACGGTGCTGCGCGAACGACCGGTCGAAGTAGCTGTGGGGCGCGCCCGCGTACGTGTGCGCTTCGACCTCCAGCCCTCGGGCTCTCACGAGGCGCGCGAACTCCTCGAACTCCGAGGGCGGCGTGCCCTTGTCGTCCCCCGCGAGCAGCATCAGCAGCGGTGCCTTCATGCGAGGGATCGAGGCGCCCGCGCGCTCGATCGGGTGCCCGCCGTAGAACCCGATGCACCCCGCGACATCCGGGTTGTCGCCGGACTGGCGCCAGGAGTTGGAGCCTCCGAAGCAGAACCCGACGGTGAATACCGGTAGCTTCGGGTTCTTCGCGTCCGCGCGAAGGCGGTCGATCGCGGCGCGGACGTCGTGCGCGATCCCCTCCGGACTGGTCTTCTCGAAGTGCGGTTTCCAGTCGAAGGCGTCGTCCCGAGGCCCAGTCCCGGCGGTGCGGCCGAAATAGTCGACCGCGATCGCCCGGAATCCTGCCTCGGCGAAGCGCGTCGCCAGGTCCTCGTAGTAGGGGTGGAGTCCGCGGACGTCGGGCAGGATCACGATGCCGGCGCCGGTCTTCCCCGCGGGTGCCACCGAGTACGCCCGATAGGCCGCTCCGTCGGCTGAGTGCAGTTCGATGCTCGCTTGTTCGCCGATGGGCCCCTTGCGTGGAGGCTCGGGCGCGCGGGAATCGTCCGTGTGGCACATGGCTCGGTTGTGCGCCGGCTTGGTTTAGCCATGACGGACGGAGCGTACGGTACCCGGAGGGCCGCCGCGGGCGCGGGCCGCGAAGCCGGAACGCCCCTGCCGCGTGCGCGAGACGGTTGAGGCGGGCAACGAAGTTACCCTCCGAGGGTGACCCGTCTCGACCGGGACCGTGTCGTTATCTGCTGGCCGCCCGACCGGGCGCCCGATGTCGGGTGTGCCGTCCGCGGCCGACCCCGTGAGGGTTGGCCCGTCGTGACCGACCTATCGCCCGCGGAAGCCCCGGCAGTCGACGGCCCCGCCGAGCCCGGTCACATCTCTCGCGGACGCAGCGCCGGGATCCTCGCCGCCCTGATGATGGGGCTCCTGCTGGGCGCTCTCGACAATTTCATCGTCGCGACCGCGCTCCCGAACATCGCCCAGGATCTGCACGACGCCGCGGGGCAGGTGTTCGTCGTCACCGGCTATCTGATCGCCCAGACCGTCGCGATCCCGGTCTTCGGCAAGCTATCGGACCGGTTCGGCCGCCGCTCGTTCTATCTGTTCGGGCTCGGGATCTTCCTGGTCGGCTCCGTCCTCTCCGGGGTCAGCCAGAGCCTGAACGAGCTGATCGCGTTCCGCGCGATCCAGGGGCTCGGAAGCGGGGCGTTCTTCACGGTCGTCTTCTCTATCGTCGCAGACCTGTACCCCCCGAAGGAGGCCGCCCGCCTGGTCGGCATCCTGTCCGGGGTGTTCGGGGTCGCGATCGTTGCCGGACCGCTGATCGGCAGCACGATCATTGACACGACGACCTGGCGCTGGATCTTCTTCATCAACCTCCCGGTCGGCTTCACGGCGATCGGGCTCGTCCTCGCGAACATGGGACCGATGCACCCGACGCACCCGAGCACGCGACGCTTCGACGCGTGGGGCGGCGCCCTCCTCGCGATCTGGGTCGGTTCGCTCATCTTCGCCCTGGTCGAGGTGTCGAACGGATGGGCCTGGACCGATCCCCGGACCCTGGGCCTGCTCGCCACGGCCGTCGTCGTCTTCCCGATCTCGATCTGGCAGGAGGCGCGGGCGGACGACCCGCTGATCCCGCTGAAGTACTTCCGGCAGCGGCTCGTCGCGGCCGCGAGCGCGGTGAACTTTGCCCGAGGCGCGCTACTGGTCGTCGTCGTCACGTTCGTCCCGATCCTCGTCGTGTACGGCCTCGGCGGGACCGCGAACTCGAGCCGGGACGTCCTCTACGCGATGATGGTGCCGATGGTGATCGGGGCGGCGCTCGGTGGCCAGTTCGTAGCGCGGTTCGGCTATCGGCTCCCCGTCGTGGTGGGGCTCGCGGTCGCGGTCGTCGGGACGTACCTGCTGACGCAGGTGCCGACCTCCCCTCCGCTGTTCCGCTTC
>JASHUL010000105.1 GCA_030039995.1 Thermoplasmata archaeon | reverse complement strand
CGTCCTCCTCGTCTTCCTTGCGTTCTGGGAGATGACCGCCCTCGCGTCGTTCGTCGTCGGGACCGGGGCGATCGTCGGGCTACTGCTCCTCGAGCCATCGACGCGCGACCTCGAGCTCACGGAAACCGGCCCCACGGGCCTTCGCTCGGCCGCCGGGAAACTCGGCTCGACCCTCGAGGGAGTCGGCCAGTCGTTGCGACGATCGACCGGCACGCTCCGACGGAACCCCGTGCTGCTCGAGTTGGGTCTGGCGTGCGGGCTTTCGTATCTCATGTTCCAACAGCTGAACTACAGCATCTCGACCTTCGGGCTCCAAGACCTCGCGATCTCGTACGGGCTCGTCGGAGCGGCCCTGGCGGTCAACGGGGTCACGTGCGTCCTGCTCCCGATCCGTCTACCGGAGTGGGTGGCCGGCTGGCGCCTCACCCGGGTCGGCGCCGTGGGCGCCGGGGTGATCGGCGTCGGATTGTTCGCCTTCGGCCTCGACGGGACCTTCCGGGTCGCGGTCGTCGCCTACTACTTCGTGGCCGTGTTGACGATGAGCGTCGGGGAGTGTTTCGCGACCCTGCCCCCGTACGCCCTGGCGCTGAACCTCGCCCCGGCCGACGAGCGCGGCGCGTTCGCCGGGGCGATCTCGATGTCGACCGGGATGGTCGCGTCGTTGTCGGCGATCTTCGCCGGCGCCGCGCTGACGGTCGCGCGGTACCCGCTGCTGACCTGGGCGATCCTCGCCGCCCCCGCCGGCCCTTCCGTCGCGATCTTCGGTCACCTTCGCTCGAGGTTCTCCCGCGACCGGGACCGGGTGTGAGGGGGTCCGAGCCGGGTGCCGCGGTCGTCCGATGCGCCGCCGCCGGCCGTCGCGGGTCGCGGGTCCCCGGGACTCGGGGTCCTCGTGGTCGGATTCTCGCTCCGCTGGTTCGGTTTCTCGTTCTACGGCTTCTTCGTTCTGCTCTTGCTGCACAGCTCCTTCCGCCTGACGTTCGCGGAGGCGGGCCTCGACGTCGCGGCCGTCGCGCTCGTCGCGCTCCCGTTCTCCCAGCTGGGCGGGGGTCTCTCCGACCGGTGGGGCCGGCGAGGCGTCGTCGTGCTCTCCCTGGCGGGGGAGGCGGGAGGTCTCGCGGTGGTGGCGTGGGGACTCTCGGTCGATTCGCTCGCCGTGGTCCTCGGGGCCCTCACCGTGTCGCGCGCGTTGGCGGCGATCGGCTTTCCGGCGACGATCGCCTACGTGCGGGACTCGACGGACCCGGCGACCCGGACCACCGGCCTCTCGTGGCTTCGCGTGGGAGGCAACGTCGGCGCGGTCGGGGGCGTGGCGCTCGCCGGAGTGCTCCTCGCGTTCGTAGGGTACGACCAGTTGACCGCACTGGCAGCGCTCCTCGTCGGCGCCGTCGCCGCGGCGAACGCGGCCTGGCTGCGGCCGACCGAACGAGATCTCTCGCTGTCCACCCCGGCGGGGGGCGGTCGCTCCCCGGCGGACCGCCCCTCCCGCGCGCTCCCGGAAATCGGACGCTCCCTGTACTCGGCCTTCCAGCCGCTCTGGGCGGATCGAGACCTATTGCTCACCGTGCTCGCGATCGCCCTGATCTATCTCTTGAACCTTCAGATCGGTTACGCGATCCCTACCTTCGGTCTCGAGGTGCTGGGGATCCCGTATCCGGTCTTGGGCGCTCTCCTCGCGTTCAACGGACTGGTCCCGGCCCTCGGCCAGGTGCCGTTGACCCGCGCGTTGGCTGGACGGCGGCTCACGTTGGCCGGAGTCTGGGGGGCGGCGCTGTACGCCGTCTCGTTCCTCGTGCTCGGCGTGGACGGAGAGGTTCGGGTAGCGGTCGTCGCGGTGTTCGCCCTCGTGGTGATCGTCTCCTCGGTGGCGGAGAACCTCTGCTTTCTGCCGGTCTACACCCTCCCGGTGAATCTCGCACCCGAACCGTCCCGGGGCGTGTACGCCGGAGCGTCGCTCTCCGCGGTCGGCATCGGCGGGGTGTTCGCTCCGCTGCTGGCGGGCGTGGCGCTCACGTTCTCGTCGCACCCGATCGTGACCTGGGCGATCCTGGCCGCGCCGGCGGTACCGGCGATGGTGATCCTCGGACGCCTCGGTTCCCGGTTACCGGTCCGTCAGGATCGCATCTAGACGCCGGGGTCGGTCGGCCCGCCTCGGCCGCGCGAATCGACGCCCGGCTCCGCGCGACGCAAGCGGTAAATAGGGTGCCCTGAGTGGCCGAGCCCTTGATGGCCGCAGCCCCCCTCGCGGCCTCGGGGAGTGCTCGCGTGCCCGACACCACGGTGCCAGCGCCCCTCGAGTCGAGCGAGTTCACCCGGTTCGAGCGTGCCCGGATCCTCGGCGCGCGCGCCCTGCAGCTGTCGCTCGGCGCTCCGATCCTGATCGACATCCCCCCGACGCTGGTCGACCCGGTCGAGATCGCCGAAGCCGAGTTCGCGGGCGGGCGGATCCCGATCACGGTGCGGCGCGGGCCCCGGTCGAGCTAGACCGCGGCGTCGTCCAGCGCGTGCGCGCATCGGCAGGTCGGCGGGTGCGCGAGCCGGGGCAGGAGGGCGGCGAGCAGCCGCCGCATCCGCTCGGAGTTCCGTTGCATCACCGCGCCGATCTCCTTCGCGTCGACCGGTCGCTCCGCCCAGACGTCGTAGTCGGTGACCATCGCGAGGCACGCGTAGCAGAGCGCCCGCTCGCGGGCGAGCGTCACTTCGGGAACGAGCGTCATCCCGATGATGTCCGCGAAC
>JASHUL010000104.1 GCA_030039995.1 Thermoplasmata archaeon | reverse complement strand
CTCGCCTCGAGCGGGATGCGGGGCACCGTCGCACATCCGGCCCCATCGCGGGCCGAGGTGCGCGCCGCCTCGGACGAGACGTTGCGCCGCGCGTTGGCCGAGCTCGTCGGGGTGGGGCGTGAGCGCCTGTTCCTCACGCACGGTGCTACCGAAGCGGCGGCGCTCACGATGCAGTTCGTGAGCCGTCGGATCCGTTCGGGCTCACGTCGCTGCCGAGTCGCATTCCCCGAGTACCCTCCGCTCTGGGGCATCGCCCGGTCGGTGGGATTCCGGCTCGTCGCCGACCGGAGGCCGGCCGACCTCGCGATCGTCTCTCAGCCTCAGAACCCGACCGGCGAGCGATGGAGCGCCGAGCGGCTGGCCGGCTGGACGGAGGGGGCACGGTCGATCGTCGTCGACGAGACGTTCCGCGAGTTCACGGACGCCTCCTCGGTGGCACGCGCCGGTCGGCGCGGACTTTGGGCGACCGGTTCGTTCACGAAGGTCTACGGCGCCGACGACCTCCGGGTCGGATTTGTCGTCGTACCGCCCGGGGAGTGCGCGTCGTTCGCTCGGTTTCACGGGCTCGTGACGGACGAGATCGCTCCGTACTCGGTCGCGGGGGCCCTCGCGACCCTCGCCCGACGGGACCGCATCCTGGGGACGGTCCGCGCGATCTTCGAACGGAATCGCGAGACCTGGCAGCGTGCGATGCCGGGGGGACCGGCCCTCGAGGCGCCGTTGGCGTTCGACGACCCGGTGCCCCTCGACGGGGACCGGTTCTCCCGAAGGTGCCTGCGATCGTCCGTCCTGGTCTGCCCCGGCTCGTTCTTCGGCCGACGGAGCGGGGTACGCGTTTGCCTGACCCGACGGAGCTTCCCCGCGGACCTCGCCGCGTACCTTCGCGTCCGCGCCCGCACGAACTGAGCGCGGCGGTCAGCGCGGGGGCGGGAAGTTCCCCGGGTCGACCGCGCCGTGGGGCAGGAGACCGAGCCGCCGGCGCGCCGCGGTCACGGGGCGACTCGCGTCGACCCGGTCCGGTGCCTCCGCGGCCGCCCGTTCTCTCAGGAACGTCTCCGCGAACCGGACCGCGCGCCCCGGGTTCGATTCGTGGACGAGCAGGAAGCCGCGAGCGAGCTCGGTGAGCACCGCCCGGCCCGGCACGACGGCCGGCCGGCGCGCGGGGTCGATCTCGGAGGGCGACTCCTCCGGGCCCTCGGGATCCATCGGACGGTCACGACCCGAAGGAGCGGCATAAAGAGCGGTGTTCCATTGGTGCGTTCGCGTCGCCTCCGGCGCAAGCCTTTACCGCCCCGGCGCGCGTAGGTGCGTGGTGGTTTCGTGAGCCAGAGCGCCCCCCCGCCCGCCGCGCCCGAACCGACCGCGCCGCCGGCCCCGGCCCACGGCGTCGTGCTCAAGACCGAGATCCCCGGCCCGAAGGCGAAGGCGTTGATCGCGCGCGATCGGGCGATCCTCATGACGACCACGAAGACCGCCCCGATCGTGGCGGAGTCGGGCGAAGGCGTCTGGATCACCGACGTCGACGGGAACCGGCTCCTCGACTTCTCGTCGGCGGTCGCGGTGAACAACGTCGGCTACGCCCATCCCGAAGTCGTTCGGGCCGTTCGGGACCAGGTCGGTCGACTGAGCCATTTCGCGGGGACCGACTATTACTACGAGAACCAGGTGCGCCTGGCCGAGAGGATCGCGAAGATCGTCCCCGGGGAGTTCGCGAAGAAGATCTTCTTCACCAACAGCGGGACGGAGAGCGCCGAAGCCGCGCTCAAGATCGCCCGCTGGCAGCGCCAGCGCCCGATCGTGATCGGACTCCTCGGGGCGTTCCACGGTCGGACGATGGGCGCGCTCTCGCTCACCACGTCGAAGCCCGTGCAGCGCGCCCGGTACGCGCCGTACGTCACGGGCGGCCACCACATTCCCGCGCCGAACTGCTACCGGTGCCCGTACAAGCTCGAGTACCCGAGCTGCGACCTCTACTGCGCGAAGATCCTGAAGGAGCTGTACTTCCAGACCTCGATCCCCCCGGACGACGTCGCGGCGATGATCGTGGAGCCCGTCATGGGCGAGGGGGGCTACATCGTGCCCCCGAAGGGATGGCATCCGACGATCAAGTCGATCCTCGATGAGCACGGCATTCTGTTCATCGATGACGAGGTCCAGGCGGGGATCGGGCGGACCGGTCGCTGGTTTGCGGTCGAGCACCACGGGATCGTCCCCGACCTCGTCACGATGGCGAAGGCGATCGGGGGCGGGATCCCGATGGGTGCCGTCGCGCTGCGCGCCGACCTGGACTTCCCGGTGCAGGGGGCGCACTCGAACACCTTCGGCGGGAACCTGGTCGCCTCGGCCGCCGCGCTCGCCACGCTCGACGTCATCGAGAAAGAACACCTGCTCGACAACGCACGAGCGCAGGGGACGTACCTGCTGGCTCGCCTGCGCGAGCTCCAAAGCCGGCACGACGAGATCGGCGACGTGCGCGGGCTCGGCCTGATGACCGCCACCGAGTTCGTCCGCGACCGGCGGACGAAGGAGCCGGCGGTGAAGTTCCGCGACCACGTGCTCGAAGAGTCGTACCGGCGGGGGCTCATCCTCCTCCCGTGCGGCCGCTCCACCTTGCGCTACATCCCGCCGCTGGTCGTTCAGCGCCCCGAGATCGACGAAGCGATCGAGATCCTCGACGCGGCGATCTCCGCCGCCCGCGCGCGCGAATGAAGTTCGCCCGGCTCGGCGACGGGG
>JASHUL010000103.1 GCA_030039995.1 Thermoplasmata archaeon | reverse complement strand
CCATCGGGAGGTCGGCCTCGCCGAAGTTGTCCTCTTCCTTCTTGAGGTCGAGGATGATCGCCCCGCCGGCCTTACCGACCGCGACCGCGGGCAGCAGGTCGGCCATCGGGATCCCGGCGTCCGCGAGCGCCACCGAGGCGGCGACCAGCCCGGCGCAACGGGTCCCCGCGTTCGCCTGGAGCACCTCGATGTAGATGTCGATGCTCGTGCGGGGGAACTCTTCGGCGAAGATCACCGAGTCGAACGCCTCGGCGATCACCTTCGAGATCTCCTGCGAGCGGCGGTCGAGGCCCGGACGCTTGCGCTCGTCGACCGAGAACGCCGCCATGTTGTACTTGCACTGGATGACGGCCTTGGTGTTCTGCTGGAGGTGTCGGGGATGGACCTCGCGCGGCCCGTAGACCGCCGCCATCACCTTGTTCTGCCCCCACTCGACGAACGCCGACCCGTCGGCATGCTTCAGCGCTCCGGCCGTGATCTTGATCGGCCGAAGCTCGTTCACGCGTCGTCCGTCGATCCTCAGCCCTTCCGGGCTCAAGAGGACGGGGACGTCCTTCGCTCCTACGCTTCCCATGTTGATCTACTCCTGGAATCTCATTCGTTCTCGTCGCGCCATGCGTCCGTCGTGCCGTCCGTCGATTCGTCCGGCTCCTCCGACGGAGGGGAGGAGGCGAACGGCGTCGCCGGCGCGTCCCGGCGGGCGCTCTCCTGGGGCGGCTCCTCGAGCCCTTCCTCACCGGATCGACCGCTGGAACGCAGGTAGCTGTCGACCCGCTCGGTGAGGCCGCTCCGCTGGCCCTCCTCGGAGATCATCCGGAGCGCCTCGCGCACCCGGTGGATCGCCTCGGGGTCCCCGTTGACCCAGACCCGACCGTTCTGACCGACCGCGACCTGCGCGCCGGTCCGACGCGTGATCGTCTGGATCATGGAGCCGCCGCGCCCGACGACCCGGGGGACGCGCGCCGGAGCGACGTGGACGATCGAACCGCCCTCGAGCTTGCCCAGTCCCTCGCCGAGCATCGTGACCCCGATCCGGCCGGTCGGGTCGAGGTTCTCGACGCGGACGACGACCGAGTCTCCGACCCGGAGGTACTGCTCGGTCTCCCCGACGTCGATCTTCCAGGGGGTCCCGGTCATATGGAGAGGCGCCCACCGCGGCGCGCCGATGTCGAGCAACCAGAACGTGCCCTGCACGTCCGTCACCGTTCCGATGACGACGTCGTTCGGCTTCGGGATGTACCGTCCCGAGAGCGGGACGACCTGAACGAACGGGGGCCGATGCGACAGGAGGCCCAGCACGCTCGCGTAGACCTTGCCGCCGACGCGGTACGTACCCGGGCCGGGCTTCAAGCCCTGGCCAGGAATCTCCTCTCCGGGAAGAACTAGTACCCGCTCTCCGGAAGGATGCGGGGACGAGCTGCCGCGGCCCCGACGTCGGGGGCCGGTACGATGGCCACTACCCATTTTTGGTGCTGCACCGGGCCGCGCGACGGAGGTGGCCTATTTAACCAAAGCGGTCTCGGCGGCACCTTTCGTGCGCGCGTTGAGCTTCTCGTAGAGCTCGGTCTGCACTCCGGCGGGAATCTCGAGGACACCGCTCCACGAGCCGTCCCCCAGCCACTGCTCGTCCATCAACCGTCCGAGCCCTTTCAGCTCCCCGATCACGCGGGGGTAGTGCTGCGCGGGGAGTTTGACCCGGACCTTCACCACGTCGAGGCGGATCGGAAGGATCGGGCGGAGCTTCTGGAGGACCTCCTGCACCTGCTGGTCGACCGGTCGGAACGGGTCGACATGGACCTTCGCTTCCGCCATCGCGGCCTCGATCCGGGCCGGAGGGTGCGGGGCCCCCGTCTGCGGGTTCATCGCGTTGCGCGCGATCGTCGCCACGATCTGTCGCAGTTTCGCCGCCTGGAGCTGGTGCCGCTGCTCGGTCGTGACCTGGACCTCGCCCTTCTGGACGATCTGCTTCGCGATCGCAGCGAGGTTCCGGGTATGGAACGTCTTCTCGAGATGTTCCTCGGAGATCTTGTCGCCGCGTTTGGCGTCCTTGAACACTTGGTCCAGGGCGAGTTTGTCGGTGAGGTCGACGTCCTTCCCATCCTTCAAGTCCTGCACGGCGGCGGGGTCGACGAGCACTTCGAAGCGAGAACCGCCGGTCTCCCAGCGGGCGATGACCGCGTCCTCGACCTTCACCATCGGTGCGCGTCTTCTCGCGCCGTCGGCGCTTAGGACTTCGAGCCCTTGCCCGACGCGCTGGGCGACGGCAACCGCGCGACGTACTTCTGGATGTCGTCGGCCGCCAGCCGCGTCATCCCTTGACCGACCTCGACCGTGCAGACCTCGACCTGGGCGAGGCTCCCACCCTCGTCGAGCCCGGCGCGGAGCCCCTCAAGGGCGAGGAGGATCGCGGCCTCCCGGTCCATGCCGGGGCGGTACTTCTGCTCGAAGAGGTCCATCACGGGCGACTTGTTGCCGCCCGAGCTCGCCGCCCGGAAACTGGTGAGCGAGCCCGAGGGTTCGGTCTCGAACAGATGGACGCCGGTGTCGTCGTAGCCCCCGACGAGCAGCGCGGTTCCGAACGGTCGTACCCCGCCGAACTGCGTGTACTGTTGCTTGTAGTCACAGATGCGGCGGACGAGGAGCTCCACCGGCATCGCCTCGGAGTACGTCACCCGGTTGATCTGCGCGGAGAGCCGGGCGTAGTCGACCAGCACGCGCGCGTCGGCCACGAGACCGGCCGATACGCAGGCGATGTTCTCGTCGATCTGGTGGATCTTCTCGAGGCTCGACGCCTCGGCGAGCTTCGGATTCGGTATCCGGCGGTCGGCGATGAGCACGACCCCGTTCCCGTAGACCACCCCGGCGGTCGTCGCGCCCCGGCGGACCGCCTCCCGCGCGTATTCGACCTGGAACAGCCGACCGTCCGGAGAGAAGACCGTGATCGCCCGGTCGTAGGCCATCTGGCCGGGTTGCATCTCCATGCGAATTCCCGGACGCGGGCACTCGGGTCCCCTTTATAACGGGGCCGAGCGAGGTAACGCGACCGTCAGTGGATTACGTCTCGTGCGCGACGGCGAGGCCGCGCCGCGGGCCCCGCGACGACAACCGTAAGAGCGGCCATCGTCCGGTCCGGCCGTGTCGGACGACGAGCCCCGGGCGGCGGGAGGATGGCGGCTCGCCGACTCCACCTCCGCGTATCTGCGCAGCGCGGCCGAACAGTCGATCGACTGGCACCCGTGGGGGCCGGACGCTTTCGAGCTCGCGAAGCGCACCGGACGCCCGATCCTGCTCGACATCGGCGCCTCGTGGTGCCACTGGTGCCACGTCATGGACGAGGGCACCTACTCCGATGGGGAGGTCGCCCGCCTCCTCGCGGAGCATTTCGTCGCGGTCAAGGTCGACCGCGACCAGAATCCCGAGGTCGACCGAAGATACCAGCGACGCGTCGGCGCGCTGACGGGGGAGGGCGGGTGGCCGCTCACCGGCTTCTTGACGCCCGACGGCGAAGTGTTCCTCGGGGGGACGTACTTCCCGCCGACCGATGGGCACGGACGCCCGGGCTTCCGGCGGGTCCTGAAAGAGGTCGCCCGGCTGTGGGCGGAGGAGCCCGAGCGGATTCGGGAGAACGCCCAGCAGATCCGTGACGTCCTCGAGCGGACACGGGAACGAGCGACCGGAGGGGCGCCCGGACGCCCCGAATTTATCGCGGGGATCCGCGCCGCCCTTTTCGCATCGTACGACCCGGTGAACGGCGGCTTCGGCATGGCGCCGAAGTTCCCGCACCCGACCGCCGTGTCGCTCCTGCTCTGGGACGACTTCGCGCATCGCACCCCGCACGCTGCCGAGCACGCGCAGGAGACCCTGGCGCGCATGGCGGACGGAGGCGTCTACGATCACGTCGGTGGCGGATTCCACCGGTACTCGGTCGACGAAGGTTGGCACATTCCTCACTTCGAGAAGATGGGGGTCGACAACGCCGCGTTGCTCGCCGCCTACGCGGACGGGGTGCGGCGGTTCCGGAGCCACCGGTTCGAGGAGACGGTCGAGGGGATCGTCGGTTGGGTGCGGGGGGTGCTCCAGGATCCGGCGGGCGGGTTCGGCGCCAGCCAGGACGCCGATAACGCACCCGGCGACGACGGGGACTATTTCACCTGGACCCGTGCGGAGTTCAAGCAAGTGCTCTCCGGGGACGAGCTCCGCTTCGCGACCCGTTTCTTCGGACTGGGGACGGACGGACGGATGCATCACGACATCGAGCGGAACGTCCTCTACCGGGCGCTGACGCCCGCCGAGGCCGCGACCGGCCTCGAGCTCGCGGGGGGACCCGACGCGGCGCTCGCGAAGGTCGTTCGCGCGTTGCGGGCCGCGCGTTCGAATCGGCCGACGCCCACCGTCGACCGGGCGCTCTACGCCGACATCAACGGGCGTTTCATCGCTGCCCTCGCGCGGGCGGCCGCGGTCGACCCGGCGCCGGCCGTCCTCGCCGATGCTCGGCGCGCCGCGGACCGGTTCCTTAGGGACGCCTTCCGTCCGGGCGAGGGAATGGCGCACCGGATCGAC
>JASHUL010000102.1 GCA_030039995.1 Thermoplasmata archaeon | reverse complement strand
CCCTCGACTTCGCGACGTACCGCGGCCGTCCGGTCGTGCTCTACTTCTACCCCAAAGCGAACACGGCCGGCTGCACGGCCGAGGCGCGCGGCTTCGCCGAGAGCTATCCCGAACTTCAGAAGGCCGGGATCGCGGTCGTCGGGGTGAGCGTCGACACCGTCGTCGACCAGAAGGCGTTCGCGGAGAAGTGCGGCGTGCCGTTCCCGCTGGTCGCCGACCGCGACCGCTCGGTCGCCAACCTCTACGGGGTCCTCGGATTCCTCGGGATCGCGAAACGGGTCACGTTCTTCATCGAGCCGGACGGCCGGATCGCCGAAGTGGTTCAGGGCCTCCTCCCCGGCCCCCACGTGCGCCGCGCGGTCGAGCGCGCGCGGACCCTCACGCCAGGGCGCTAGTCGAGGTCGAAGTAGATCTTCACGGTCGCGTGGTACTCCGCGACCTTCTGGTCCTTGATCGATCCTTCGAGTTCCGACACCCGGAACCAGCGCAGGTTGCGTACCGTCTTGGCGGCGGTATCGACCGCGTTCTGCGCGGCATGGGCGAATCCGTCCTTCGATGTCCCGACGACCTCGGTCACTTTCTGCACCATCGTGGCGCCTCGGCGCGGCCGAGCGCGCCCGGCCGTATAGACCCAGCGCTACCGCATCCCCGGGACTAGCTGGGAGGAAGGGCGTTCACCGTCACGAACAGCGTGAGGCTCGCCCCCGCGCTGTTGGGGGCGACCACGTAGATCTGCATGAACGCGTCGTCCTCCAGCGCGTACAACGTCGCGGGGAGGGACGGCGAGCTCTTGGAGAACGCGAACGGGGCGGCCACGCTGATCGAGTAGAGCGTGTGGGGATTATCGTCGTAATTCGTCCACGTCACCGAAACGGTGAACGTCGCCCCGGGCGCGACCTTGAACGGGTAGCCGTTCACCACGCCGGTGTAGCTGAAGGAACTCGGCCCGAACCAGCCGTTCCCACTCGCATTCGTCCCCTGAAGGATCGTGAACTGGGCGCTGTTCACGGACACCGGCGCGGGAGCGGGCGTGCCGGGGAGGACCAGCACGCCGATCGAGATCAGCAGCAGGAGCACTACCAGCACCGCGGCCGCCGCGGCCACTCCGATCGTCCACAACGTCCGCCGACGGACCTTCACGGCGTCACCCTCGCTCCACTCTTCGAGGCCGGGGCGGCGTTATAGAACCCACGGCGGGACGGAAAGCTCGAGCGAGCGACCCGAGCGGGCCCCCCGGCCCGGGGGCGGTCACGAGACGGACGGAGGGGCAAGCGTGTAGACGGGGATCGAAGCCAGGAGCGAGTTCGGGTTTCCGAGGTACGTCAGGTCGATCGTGCAGGCCCCCTGGCTCGTGAAGCACCACGGTGGGGCTCCGTGGTAGTCGTCCCCGTCCAGGCACGGGTCCGCCTTCACGCCGTTGTTGCAGTCCTTGGCATTGTTCCCGTAATCGAGCGGATATCCGCCGTTGTGAATGTAGAGGAGGAACGTGTCCCCCGCCTGCAACGTCGTGTCGTTCTGCGAGATCGGGACAAAGATACCGAGCCGGTTGTACGCGGTGGCGAACGACCCGCCGCCGTACCCGCCCGCGTGGAAACTGGCGCACCATCCGAGCTGCGGCGCGTCCGCGGGAGCGGTGCCGGTGAGACCGGGGAACCACGTCATGTCCGCGAGCGTCCCCTGGACGAGGACCGACTCGTTGCCGCCCACGCTCTCATTGTTGCAGATGAAAGTGAACTCAATGTCCGACAGGAGCACGTTGCTCGGCGAGGCGCTCGCGATGATGATCGCGGTCGTGTTCATCAGCGAGTAGGTGTTCGAGGACGGGGTGTCCGTGCCGTCGCCCCAGACGGGATTGCTCCCGCCCGACTTGATGACCAGCGTGATGTTCGGCGGCGACGGCGGGGTGTAGAACCGGAACGAAAAGAGGATCGAGAAGATCACGATCGTGAGCGCGAGCATCAGGATCGTGCCGATGATCGGCGCCACGCCCCGGCGTTGGCGGCGCCAGCCGCTGCTGGACATCCACGTATCAATCCGTATTGGCCATTATCAACCTTGCGGTGCGCTCGGCGAAAAGAAGCCGCCCCGAAAGTGCGACTCGCGCCCGGACCGCGAGCGACCCCACCACCGGAGTCTCCCACGTAATTAATTCAGACCTAATAATTAGGATAACCCATATAAGCCGAGCGAGACTGGAGCTCCCCGATGGAGACCCTCCAGCAGCTGACACGGCGGCAGATCGACGCGCTGCGCTCGATCGGAACCCAGGAAACCCCCGAGCGGGGCGTCGCGTTGAAGTCGACCGCTCTGAGCCTCAAGGTACGCCCCCCGTCGGCGCTCGGCTACCTGAGCCCGCTCGAGTCGATGGGTCTCATCGTCCGTCACCGGGGCAAGTCGCGGCTCACCGCCCGGGGCCGGGCCACACTCACCGAATATCAGCGGCACCACCGGGTCGCGGAGACCCTGTTCGGAAGCCTAGGGCTTCCGCCGGCGGAAACGTGCGCCGCGGCGCGCGAGATCGACCTCGCGCTCTCGCATCGGACGGTGGAGGAGGTCTGCCGGGCGCAACGGCACCCGTCCGAGTGCCCGCACGGGGCCCCGATCGGACCGTGCCGAACCACCGACCCGTCGCATACGCCCCCCCGCCACCCCGCGCCCGGGACCGCGCTCTAGACCATGCAAAAGAGCACCCGCCTCGTGGTGATCGGCGCCGTCGTCGTCCTGTTGGCCGTCGGAGGGTACACCGCCTACGCCCTGAGTGTGCCGCCGTCGGCGTGTGCCGGGATATCCACCCCGACCGGTCCGAGTCTCAACACGAGCTCCGTCGCGGAGGGCACGTCGCCCGTCGCTGCCGAAGCGGTCTCGGCGGAGCCCGAGTCCGAGGCGGTCGGCCCGGGGGGCGCGGGGATTCCGGCCAACACCTCCAGCCTGGTCATCAACGTTGTCGCCGCGGAGAACTTCTGGGGGAGCCTGGTCGCGCAGCTCGGCGGCGTGCACACGAACGTCCTCAGCATCATCACGGACCCGAACACCGACCCGCACGAGTACGAATCCAACGACTCCGACGCGATCGCGATCAAGCACGCTCAGTACGTGATCCTGAACAACGTCGGGTACGACCAGTGGGCGACGCAGTTGGTCGATGGGGACGGCGCCACGAACCAGACCGTGCTGAACATCGGCGACATGCTCGGCGTGCTCGTGACGGGCGGGGTCGTTTCGGGGAACCCCCACCTCTGGTACAATCCCACGTACGTGATGCAAGCGGTCGCGTGGATGTACGACAACTTGACGGCGATCGCCCCGTCGCTCACGAGCTACTTTACCCAGCAGTACGACAACCTCACCGCCTCGCTCGCCTCGCTCTACCAGGAGGTCACGGCGATCCGTGACCAGTTCGCGGGCACCGTCGTCGCGTCGACGGAGAGCATCTTCGTGTATCTCGCGAACGCCACCGGCCTCAACCTCGTGTCGCCTCCGGCGTTCATGGAGGCGGTCGCGGAGGGTAACGACCCACCGGACTCCAGTGTCGTCGAGTTCCAGTGCCAACTGGAGAGCGGCCATGTCCGGGTCCTGGTCTTCAACGCCCAGACCGTGACGCCGATCACGACGTCGATGAAGGAGGTCGCCCAATCGAACAACGTGACCGTGATGAGCGTCACCGAGACGATCGTGCCGCCGACCGATACGTTCCAGGAGTGGATGGGAGGAGAGCTCAGCGCGCTCTACGTCGCGCTGGACGCGCCCGTCCTCGGCAATTGACCGCGGACGAGAGCGCCGGCCCGGTCGCGGGGCCCCCGTGAACGGCGACGCCGCTCGGGCCGACCACCTCGAGGTCGCGTATCGGGGCGCGACGGTCTGGAAGGAGGCGAACTTCCGCATCGGTCGCGGCGAGTTCGTGGCCGTCATCGGACCGAACGGCGCCGGAAAGACGACGCTCTTCCGACTCCTGCTCGGCCTTATCCCGCCCCGGAGGGGGACGCTCGAGGTCTTCGGGACCCCACCCCGCCGGGGGAACTCTCAGATCGGCTACGTTCCTCAGAACCACTTCGTCGACCGGGACACGAACGTGGACGCGCGCACGCTCGTGCGCCTCGGCTACTCGGGCCCGCGATGGCTACCGGACCTCACTCCGGCACGGATTCGGCAGGAGCGGCGAGCGACCGACGAGGCGATCGCGGCGGTCGGAGCGCAGCCGCTCGCCGACAAGTCCCTCGCGGCGATGTCCGGCGGCGAGCTTCAGCGGATCTTCCTCGCCGAGGCGTTGGCGAGCGAACCGGAGATGCTGTTGCTCGACGAGCCCCTCGCGAACCTCGACCTACGTCGGGCCCGCGAGCTCGTCGAGCTCGTGCACGGGCTCGTACGGTCGCGCGGCGTGACGGCGCTCCTCGTGGCGCACGACATCAACCCGCTGATCCGCTGCCTGGACAAGGTGATCTACGTCGCCAACGGCCGGGTCGCGACGGGGCTCCCGGGCGACGTGCTGACCACGGAGAGCCTCACCCGACTCTACGGCGTGCCGGTCGAGGTGCTCCGGGACTCTCGCGGAAATCTCGTGATCGTCGGGGGTGAGGACGTCCATCCGGACCCCGGCGCATGACGAACCTCGACTGGGTCTGGTGGAACTGGAATCTCTTCCTCGACCTGCGCCAGATGCTCCAGTACGAGTTTGTGGTCAACGCCTTCGAGGCGGGTACCGTCATTGCGATCCTCTCGGGCGTGGTCAGCTACCTCGTCGTGCTCCGGCGCTCGTCCTTCGCCTCGCACGCGCTCGGCCACATCGGCTTCTCGGGCGCGGCCGGCGCGGTGGTCGTGGCGGTGAATCCCCTCTACGGCCTGCTCCTGTTCACGACGGTGGCGGGGGGCGGGATCGCGCTGCTCGGCAACAAGGCGGCGCACCGCGACGTCGAGATCGGCACCGTCCTCGCGTTCATGCTCGGTCTCGGGTTGCTGTTCCTCGCGTTCTACAACGGCTACGCGACCGAGGCCTACTCAATCCTCTTCGGCGACATCGTCGGGATCAGTGCGTCGCAGGTCACGTTCGTGGTCGCCACGGCGATCCCCGTCCTGCTCGTCCTCGCGCTCGTCTGGAGGCCGCTCCTGTTCGCTTCGCTCGACGAGGAGGTCGCCGAGGCCCGCGGCTTGCCGACGCTGTTCCTCGGAGTGGTCTTCATGCTCGCGCTCGCGGTGGCGATCTCCGTCGCGGTCACGATCATCGGCGTCCTCCTGATCTTCGCCCTGACGGTCACGCCGGCGGCGATCGGGATGCGGCTCGCGAAGCGCCCGCTCTACGCGGTGGGGATCTCGGTCGCGGTCGCGCTGTTCGCCACCTGGACGGGGATCTTCATCGCGTTCTACGAGATCGAGCCGACGAGCTTCTTCATCGTCACGATCGTCTTCGCGATCTACATCGCCGTGCGCGCCGCCCCGCTGGTCGGCCGGCTCCGGCCGTCGTCCCGCGCCGCCCCCGCGGTGGGGACCGATGCGGCGGACGTCGGCCCGGCCCCCGACCTCCATGCCGACTCGCTGACGACGGCCCCGCGGCCCGGGCCGCGCACGCCCTGACGGCCCTCCGGGCGAAGCCGCCGGAGAGGATCGAACTCCCGACCTGCTGATTACAAATCAGCCGCTCTACCGACTGAGCTACGGCGGCACGCCGCGCGGCGGTACGTGTCGGCTCACCGACTTAAACTGTGTGCCGACCCGGCAGCCCCGGCGACCGGGATCCCGTCCGCAGGTGTCGCGGGAACCGCCCTCGGCGCGGCGGTAGGGACCATCGGCAGTGGGGTGCCCCGGTCGATGGGGACCGGCGGGGTCGGCGTCGAGCGGGAGAGTTTGCGCCGGAGCCAGAACCGGACGTCCTGATGGTACATGTTGTTGTACGGGCAGGCCCCCACGCAGTCGCCGACGCCGCAGCACTTCGAACTGCGGTACTCGCCGTCGCGGCGGAAGTAGAGCGGCATGTCCACGAGACCGACCGGGCAGGCCTTCGCGCAGTCGAAGGTGGTGCACGCCTGGCAGACCTTCTTGTCCTTGACCTTCAGCCGGAAGAAGCCCACCGAGGCAAACGGCAGCGTGAGCGCGCCCCAGTGGCAGAACCCGGTCGTCGCGCAGTTGTACGTCCCGATGAACGGGGTCGTGACGAACATCGCGAACCAGACGCCGCCGAAGTAGAGCTCGATCGGGAGCGGCAGCGCCGCGGTGTCGAGCTCCCCGTTCGCGACCTGCACCGCGGGGATCCAGCGCAACAGGGACAGGAGCGACACCGCGAACAACGACGTCAGCGCGACGCCGGAGAGCACGACGTAGGCGGTCGAGAGCTGACTCCCGAGGAACTGGCGACCGACGCGCGACGTCTGGTTGAAGCTGCGCATCTCGCTCATCGTCGTGCCCTGGTACATCAGCGCGGCACCGCACATCACCGCGCAGATCGCCTTCCGGCCGAACAGCACGGTGAGCGTCCCCACGAGCACGTACATCGCGATGACCGCGAGGAACACCCCCGACTCGAACGGGCCGCCGTCCCGCAGGCCGAACCCCCAGCCGATCACCGGCAGGTTCGCGAGCCACGGCGCGTTGGAGATCGGGGTCGAGGACGCGAAGCTCGGAAGGTAGACCGCCGCGAGCGCATACGCGGCGACCGTGAGCCCGAGGCGGTACTTCTGCGCCGGTTCGTGGGTCTCCCGGATCTTGAGCACCACCAGCGGACCCATCGTGAACCCGAGGAGGATGAGGAACCACGCCGACGCGAGGATCGCGGCACCGAACCAGAGCCCGTTGTAGACCGCGACTCCGGCCGACGCCAGCGACGGCGCCCCGACCGGAACGAACGGGATGTACTGGAGGAACGTCGGCCCGACGATCCGGAAGTCGAGCAGGGCCCCGAGGAAGAACTCCGCCAGGAACGTGAACAGAAGGAACTCGAAGATCGCGAACGGACGGAGGAGCCACGGGATACGTTCGCCGGAGGTGGGGAGCGGCGGCGACATGGCCGAATAGAGGGCGAGCACGAGCTCGGCGACGACCGCGACGGCGAGGGCCACCCCCCACCCCTCGAACGCCCACAGGAACCAGCCCGCGCCGGCGAAGAGAGCCGCGAGCGGCCATCGTACCAGCAGCCCGAGCAGCGGAGCCGAGACCTGCTTGCGGTGATAGAGGTACTGGAACGCGACGACGAACATCGCTACGATCAGCGCGGATCCGACGTAGGCCGCGGCCGATTCCCACCACCCGACCGCGACGGTCGTCGGGGTGAGGAGGATCAGCCCGCCCTGGGCCACCAGGAGGAGGCGCAACGTCGGGTCGGCCGCCGGATACGCGAGCACCGCGAGGAGCAACACTTGCGCGCCGACGACGAGGAGGAAACCGGGCGCGAGGAGGACCGAGACGATCGGTACGACGGCCGGGGCGACCCCGCTGGTGATCGACGGCACCCATCCGGCCAGGCCCAGCACCACGACGAAGAGGGCGTCGGCCGCCAGGAGCCAGAGGAGCACCGGGCCGCGCGCCGGGACGTTTTCGTCGCTCGCGGTCGGCGAGCCGCTCCGCCCCAATGGCCACGTGCCGGAGGGCCGAGCCGCGGCGAGCAGCGCCAAGAGTCCCACCACCGAACCGGCGCCGGCGACGACCGCCGCCGCGCGGGAACCCTCCGCCAGGAAGGCAAGGATGGTGGCACCCGCCAGGGCGGCGAGCACGATCGCGACCCGACTCGTCGCGACGAACCGGGGGTCCGCGCTAGAACTCACCGGTCTCTCCTCCGGACTCCCCGTTCTCGCCGTACTCGCTGTCCAACGTGACGATCGGAGTCCCGTCGTACGTCTCGTTGTTCAGCACGTTGACGACCTCGGCGGCGTAGGGGCCGGGCAGCGGTGCCACCGCGGGTTGGCTGGTGAGCCAGTACAGATACGTCAGCAGCCACGTCGCATTGCCGAGGCTGACCGAGTTGGAGTACGCGACGCCGAGGTCGCGATAGACCCCGGCGTACGCGAGGGTTGACAAGGGATAGCTCTGCGGCAACGCGGCGCCGACGAGCGAGAAGCCGCTCCAGTTGCCGGTCCCGACCGCCGTCGAGTTCGCGAGCGACTCGGCGGCGAGCCAGACGTCGACGGTGCTCGGCGCCGCGAACGTCCCGGCGACGTCGCCCAAGCTCGCGACGCCGAAGCCGGCGGGTGCCGCGCCGAACGTCTCGACATAACCGATCGCGCCCGGCGTGGCGGCGACCGCGCTCAGCAGCTCGGCCTCGGAGGACATGCTCGTACCGTACGGCCAATCGACGCTCAGCCCCGAGCCCGTGGACGCGTTCCATGCCGCGCTGGTCGACGCGAGATACTCGGTGAGGACCTCGTTGGCCACCGAGCTGCTGGACACGTAGACGGGAGAGATCGCGGGCAGCCCGGACAGGCTCACGTTCGGATTCGCCGAAGCGATCGCCGCATCGTCCCAGGAAGTGACCGACCCATCGTAGATCCCCGCCAGAACCGAGCCCGTGAGGTTCAGACCGGACGGGACCCCCGGTAGGTTGTAGACGACCGTCACCGCGGACAGCGTGAGCGGGATCACGGCAACGGGACCGTCGAGCGCCCCGCTCTCCTGCGACGTCGGGGTCGCGTAGGTGGCCGTGAACTCCGACCCGGACGTCGCCGAAAGGGAGAGGTATCCATCGCCCGCCTCCGGAGTCACGGTGACGCTGAAACAGCCTCCGACGGCCGCCGAGAGATTCGTCCCGGCCGCCTCGAGCCATCCGGCGAACGCGGGGTCGATCGCACTCGAGAACGTTCCCTCCGTGCGGACCGGGAATCCTTGGCAGGTCTCGGTCTGATACCCGCCGGACGTGGTCGAGTTCGACCGAAGATTGATCCACCCCGTGACTTCCCCCACGCCCGCCGTCAGCACGACGATCGCGAGCACGATCACCAGCGCGGCCCACGGGTCGCTCGGGGCCTTTCGCGGCAGGACGAGCCCGGCAGCGCGGGCCTCGGACTCGAACCGGTCCTCGCTCGCACGGGGAGCGCCCGACCGATCGGCTACGGCATCGTCGACCACGAAATCTCCGCAGGGCCGTTTATATACGGCCCGGGGGAGGATATAGAACCTTGCGGGCCCGTGGACCGCGGGTCTCCGTTCCGGTAGCGAAGTCGGGAAGGTTTCTTACCGCGCAACAGGTCCGGGCCTCCCAGCGATGCCGCGCACCCTCGAGTCGTCCCGCACGGTCCGGTCCCCGCGCGGGTCGACGCTCCACTGCCGCGGTTGGTCCCAGGAGGCCGCCTACCGTCTGCTCCAGAACAACCTCGACCCCGAGGTCGCCCGGGACCCCGCCCACTTGATCGTCTACGGGGGCCGAGGAAAGGCCGCCCGAGATTGGGAGAGCTTCGACCGGATCCTCGCGACGCTGCGTACCCTCGGGAACGACGAGACCCTCCTCGTTCAGTCGGGTAAACCGGTCGGAGTGTTTCCGACGCACCCGGACGCGCCGCGGGTCCTGATCGCGAACGCCCTGGTCGTCCCGCGTTGGGCGACGGACGAGCTGTTCTGGGACCTCGAGGCCCGAGGCCTCACGATGTTCGGTCAGATGACCGCCGGCAGCTGGATCTACATCGGGACCCAAGGGATCCTGCAGGGGACCTACGAGACACTGGCCTCGCTCGCCCGCCTCGAGTTCGGGGCGGATTCGTTGGCGGGCCGTTGGTTCCTGACCTCCGGGCTGGGCGAGATGGGCGGGGCGCAGCCGCTCGCGACCACTCTGCTCGGTGGGGTCGCGCTGGTCGTCGACGTCGACCCCGCGGCGCTGGCGCGCCGTCGGGCGCACGGGTACCTTGACGAGGAGGCGAACGACCTCGACGACGCGCTCGCCCGAGTCCGCGCGGCGGTCGCCGAGCGACGGCCGCTCTCGGTCGGCCTACGCGCGAACGCCGCCGAAGTGTTTCCCGAGCTGGTCCGCCGGGGGGTCGTCCCGGACATCGTGAGCGACCAGACGGCCGCCCACGACCTGCGCGTCGGCTACATCCCGCAGGGGCTCGATGTCGAGGAGGCCGCGACCGTGCGGGAGTTCGACCCGCCGGGGTACCTTGCCAAGGTCCGGAGCTCGATCGCCGTCGAAGCCCGGGCGATCCTCGAACTCCAACGACGCGGGGCGAAGGCGTTCGACTACGGGAACAACTTCCGCACGCAGGCGCGCGAGGCCGGCGTCGCGAACGCGTTCGACATCCCCGGTTACGTGCCCCGCTACATCCGTCCGCTCTTCGAGGTCGGCAGCGGTCCGTTCCGGTGGCTCGCCCTGAGCGGCGCTCCGGACGATATCGGCACGATCGACCGGATGATCCTCCGGGAGTTCGCCGAGAACGCTCCCCTCTGCCGCTGGATCCGGCTCGCGGCGGAGAAGGTCCGCTTCCAAGGGCTCCCGGCCCGAATCTGCTACATGGGGTACGGCGAGCGCGAACGGTTCGGGCACCTGGTCAACGCGCTCGTCCACGACGGGGCGGTGCAGGCGCCGATCGCGATCGGTCGGGACCACCACGACACGGGGAGCGTCGCGAGCCCGTTCCGGGAGACCGAGGGGATGCGCGACGGTTCCGACCCGATCGCGGACTGGCCGATCCTGAACGCCCTGTTGAACGTCGCGAGCGGGGCGAGTTGGGTCTCCGTTCACCACGGTGGGGGGGTCGGGATCGGCAACTCGATCCATGCGGGCCTCGTCATCGTGGCGGACGGCACGGACGACGCCGACCGCCGGATCGGCCGTGTGCTTCACAACGACCCAGGGATCGGGGTCGCGCGACACGCGGACGCCGGCTACCCGGAGTCGATCCGGGTCGCCCGAGGGGCCCGGTTCCGAATCCCGGGCCTCGGCGGCCCCTGACGGATCTTCGCCCGGCCCGGACACACCGTAGCACGGTGTCCCGAGAGCGCGCCCGAGGCCGGAACAGCCGTTTATGTCGGGGCTCCGGGCCTGCTTCCGCCTGACGGAGAAACATCCGTCAGGTGAAACAGATGGCGAAATTGGGCGGAACGAAAGGGTGGCTCGTGCTCACGGGCGTGGCGGTGTTGGTCGCTCTCGCGGCCTTCCCGGTCCTCGCGGGCACGGCGAGCGCCTCTCCCGCCCCGCTGGCGACGGCAGATTCGCCGTCGAATCAGTGGGCGTACGGAGGCGTCGGATGGTCGAACAACACGCTGATCGTAGGCACCACGGAACTGACGTGGAACGCCTCGTTCGGTTGGACGGTCATCTTCACGGCGACGAACACATCGGCGAACACGGTCGAGCTGGAAGAGCAGCGTACGGTCGGAGTCGACCTGACGGCGACGCTCTCGAGCCCGACGGAGTCGGCGACGTACTCGTTCCACGGGCAGGAGGTCGACGTCGCGTTCGCGAACCTCACGAACGACTCGACCGTCTACGTGGACGGCGTGGCGACGCCCGCACTGGGGGTCCTGAACGTCTCGACGAACAGCGCGGCCTCGCTCGCGGAGTCGATCTCCGTGACGCACGGCACCACGACGAAGTCGGCGAGCCTCGACGTCTCGGCGACGGCGGCGACGGACGTGCAGTTCGCTCCGGCGCTCGGCGTGATCCCGCTGAACTTGACGGGCGTCTCCGAATGGAACTCGACCGCGACCGTGACCCCGACCGCGAGCTGGAACATCACCTACTCGTGGGCGAACAACGGGTTCAACGGCCAGACGGGTTCGGGAACGAAGTCGGTCAACGGCACGCTCAGCACCCCGGGGACGGTCAACCTCACCGGGTACGACGTGACGAAGACCTACGGCGTGCCGACGTTCGCCGACCACAAGCCCCGCACGGCGATCGTCCTGATCGTCGAGGGACCGCTCGGTAACTACGACGCGTTCGTCTTCGTGCCCCGCGCGTTCGACATCTTCGGCGGCGACGCCCAGCCGTACGCCTCGGACTCGTTGGGCAGCGCGGAGATCTCGGCGCAGACGCTCTACGTCAGCCCGGGCTCCCGTGGCTACTTCGCCACGGCGGGCGCGACGACGTTCAGCGCGGACACGAGCTCGGTGAGCGGCCTCGAGACATCTTCGACGGGCGGCGCCACGCCGGCCGCCGGAGCGGCCTCGCCCGGCGCGACCGTGGTCGGCGCACCGATGAGCGTCCCGGCGGCCGAGGCGGAGAACTCCTGCCTCACCGGCGGGTGCACCGCCGCGGCGGCCCCGATCCTGAGCGCGGGAGCGGTGGTCGTGATCGCGGGTCTCGCGGTCGCGGCCGTGATCGGCACGGTCTCGGTCGTGGAGTGGCGGGCGTACGCCCGGCGCCGGTCCCAGAAGGGACTGGTCGGTGGGTACGGGGAGAGCTGGCCGGGCGGGGTTCCGCCGACGGCCGGCGCCCCGGGCCCCCAGGCACCGATGACGCCCCCGGCCGCAGGGCCGGCGGCGCCCGAGGACCCGACGCGACGGATGTAGTCGATCCGACGCACGGTGGGTCCCGTCCGGGACCCACCCCAACCCTTTCCTTACTTTCTTTCCGCCGCTTCCAGGACGGAGCGGTCGGTCGGGAATCGAACGCGACGGATCGCCTCGGGGAGGTCGAACCAGTCGGCGCGGTCAAAGATCGGTTCGAGTCGGGCCTCGCGTTCGGCCGTCCTTCCCCGATAGTACACGACCGACTTGTGGACGTTGGCGTCCTTCCGCGGGCTGTAGAAACGGTAGGCGACCTCGTGCAGCTCGCCTTCGATCACGACCCGCTCGAATCCGGTCTCCTCGCGGACCTCCCGAAGCGCTGCGCTCTCGAGCGACTCGCCCGGGTCGACGTGACCCTTCGGTAGGCACCAACGGTCCTCGTCCGCCTGGTGCAGCAGAAAGACGCGACCGTCGGTCTCCGAGAAGATCGCGATCCCGGCGGCGAGCTCGGGCACGATCGGGGCCGACGGCCGGTACGGCTGGGAGGCGACGGACACGGACGCAGGAGCCTCGACCCCCCTAAGAAATCTCGCTCACCCCGGCCGAGTGGCCGCGTCGCTCAACCCTTATGCCCCAGGGCCGCTCGTCGCACCGATGCTCGATCCGGGTGAGGAGTACCACGACCTCACCACGCTGGTCCGCGAGAAGGGCCGTAAGAACGGGACGCGACCCGCGCTGCGCTTCGCCGGCCGGGAGCTTTCGTACCGCGAACTCGACCGGGAGACGGACCGGGTCGCGAACGGGCTCGCGGAGGCCGGGGTCGGTCCGGGAGACCGGGTGGCGGCCCTCCTGTTCAACACGCCGGAGTTCCCGCTCCTGTGGTTCGCGCTCGCCAAACGGCGGGCCGTGCTCGTGCCGTTGAACACGGGCCTCAAGGGCGAGCTGCTCCGCTACGAGCTCGCGGACTGCCGGCCGACCGGGGTCGTCGTCGACCGCCGGCTGTGGGGGGCGTATGCTCCGCTCCGCGACGGGCTTCGGATCCCGAGGGAGTGGGTCGGCGGCGTCGACGGCTCGGAGGGAACTCCCCCGGACCTTCCCGACTTCGCCGAGCTACGGTCCGACGTTGGCGCCGCCCCGGTCCCGCCGCCCGCTCCGAGCGATCCTGCGTCGATCCTCTACACCAGCGGGACCACCGGTCCTCCCAAAGGAGCGATCATTCCCCACGAGCAGATGTTGCGCACCTCGCTCGAGATCGGACAGCGGAGCCGACTGCGGCCCGACTCCGTGCTGTTCACCGCGCTGCCGCTCTTTCACTGCAACGCGCAGGAAATGACAACCCTCGCGGCGATGCTCCACGACCTCACTGCGGCGTTCGACGAGCGGTTCCACGCGTCCACGTACTGGGAGACGGCCGCCGGGATGGGCGCGACGCACGTTTCGCTCCTGATCGCGATGATCAACGTCCTGTTCAAGCAGCCCGACAAGCCCACCGACGCGACGCACTCCGTTCGCACGGCGCTCACCGCCGGTACGACCCGGGCCGTCTGGCCCGAATTCGAGCGTCGGTTCGCGGTGACGATCGTTGAACTGTATGGGATGACCGAGTGCGGTTGCACGACGTTGATGAATCCGCCCGACGCGGTCCGGGTCGGCTCGATCGGCACGCCGCTCGGTTTTGTCGAGGCCGACGTCGTCGACGACGACGACCGCCCCGTACCGCCCGGCACCCGAGGGGAGCTGGTCGTACGGCCCCGCGCCCCGTTCACGATGTTCCTCGGCTACCTGGACAAGCCCGAGAAGACCGTCGAGGCGTGGCGGAATCTCTGGTTCCACACGGGCGACTACGTCACGCGCGACCCGGACGGGTACTACTACTTCGTCGATCGAAAGAAGGACGTGATCCGGCGGCGGGGGGAGAACCTCGCCCCGTACGACGTCGAGACCGCGATCAACCGTCATCCCGCCGTCTTCGAGTCCGTGGTCGTCGGCGTCCCTTCCCCGCTCGGAGAGGAGGACGTGAAGGCGTTCGTCCAGCTCCGCCCGGGCGCGACCGCGTCGGCGCAAGAGCTGTTCGAGTTCTGCGTCGAGCACCTTCCGTTCTTCATGGTGCCGCGGTACCTCGAGTTTATCGACGAGGTCCCGAAGACCGCGAACCAGAAGGCACAGCGGTTCGTTCTGCGGGAACGTCGCGGAGGGACCCAGTACGACCGAGAAGCGCTCGGCATCGTCGTCCGCAAGCCGTAGACCCCGCGCCCCGGCCTCCCGGCCGACGGTGCTGCTGGACACGAACGCGCTGTTCCTACCGGTACGCGTCGGCTTCCCGCTCGAGGCGGAGGTCGACCGACTCGTCCCGGGCGCCCGCATCGCGGTCGCGACCTCCACGCTCGGGGAGCTCGACCGCCTGATCGCCCGACGCACCGCCGGGGCGGTGGTCGCCCGCGCCCTCGCCGATCGGTTCGCGCGGACGGGGACCCCGGCGCGGGGCGACCGTGCGATCGTCGAGCTCGCAAGCCGCCGAGGCTGGGCGGTCGTCACCGCCGACCGGGCGCTCCAGGCACGGCTCTCGGCCCGCGGGGTGACCGTCCTCGCCCCCCGGGACCGGCACCGTCTCGAGCTACGCCCGGGGCACATCGCGCCGTCAGAGTGACCCCGTCTCCCGCCGACCGCTCGCGGCAACGGTTAAGAATCGCGCCGGGCTCGGAAACTGCGTCCGACGGCGAGAGCGACGAGCATGCGCGACGACGACCGGATGATGGACCTTCCCGAAGAGTTCGGGAGCGGCGTGGTCGGGGTCTGCGACATCTGCGGCGTTCGCCAGGCGGTGATCGTGCTCCGCGAAGAGCGCTACAAGCTCTGCGTGCTCGACTTCCTCAACAAGACGTGGATCAAGTCCGACAAGAAGCCCGGCGCGCCGGCGCCGCTCTACCGGAGCGACCGCGTCTGGTTTCCGACCGATGTCAACCCGAGCGGGAAGGCGCCGGCGATCGTTCTCACCCCGACCAAGGTCGTCCGCCATCCGGTCCTGCTGATCACTCCGGACGTCTACGGCATCACGACGACCCTGCTGGACGCCGCCATCCGGTTCGCCCGCGACGGGTACGAGGTGATGATCCCGGACGTCGGAAAGACCGACGGGATCGGCGCGCGCCACCATGTCGCCCTGCGGACGGGGGCGCGGTTCCGGGGCGGCATCCCGATGCGCTCCGGTCGCATCGTCGACCTCTTGCACCTCTACGCGGACGCCCTCGCGTATCTCCGGGGGCGGGAGATGGTCGACCCGGCGAAGTCCGCGGTGTTCGGCGTGTCGTACGGCGCAAGCCTCGCACTGATGCTCGCCTCCCAGGACACGAAGCTCACGGCGGTCGCGCTCGCCTACCCTCAACCGGTCACCCCGGCCAACCTCGCGAAGCTGGTCACGGCCCCGATCGTCTTCGTCGGGGGCTCGCGCGACGGCGCCGCGAAGAAGTCGTGGGCGCAGATCCGATCGTCCGGCCGACCCGCCTCCGCGCGAGCGGAGTTCGTGGAGTCTCCGGGCATGCGGCACGACTTCCTGGCCCGCGACATGTCGTCCTATTCGGTCGGGCCCGCGGAGGCCGCGTGGACCCAAGTGCAGTCGTTCCTGAAGCAGCTCCTCGCCCCGCCCCCGCCGAAGCCCCCCGCGCCGCCCGGCCTGAAGCCGGCGCCGCCGCCCGCTCCGCCGCCCCACGCGCCCGTGACGTCCCCCGCCCCGC
>JASHUL010000101.1 GCA_030039995.1 Thermoplasmata archaeon | reverse complement strand
GCGAGAGCTGCGGGCGCTGCCGTTCCAACTGGACCTCGCGAGGGTCGGGCTGTCGGACGACCTGCTCGTCGTCCTGCCGACCGGCCTCGGCAAGACCGTGATCGCGGCGCTCCTCGCCGCGGAACTCCTCCGGCGCTCCCCGGGAAAGCTCCTCTTCCTCGCGCCGACCCGCCCGCTCGTACAGCAACACGCCGCCTCGTTCGCGCGCTGGTTCGTACCGATGCGCGTCGCCCGGTTCACCGGCACGGTCCGGCGGCCGGTGCGGGAGGGGGCGTGGGAGAGCGCCGACCTCGTGTTCGCCACCCCGGAGATCGTGCAGAACGACCTCGCGGCCGGCCGGTACGACCTGAAGGACGTCGCGCTCCTCGTCTTCGACGAAGCGCATCACGCGGTCGGGAAGTACGTCTACGTTCCGATCGCGGAGCGGTTCCGGGGCGAGCGGCCGGAGCGAGCCCGCGTCCTCGGGCTGACCGCCTCCCCGGGCGGCAAGGACGAACGGATCGAGGAGGTGGTCGCGGCCCTCGGCGTCGGCCGCATCGAAGCGAGGACCCGAGAGGACCCGGGGGTCGCCGAGTACGTACAGCCGACGGAGGTCGAGCTCGTCTGGGTCGACCTCCCGCCCGCGGTGCGTCGGCTGCGGGAAGCGTTGGCCGAAGCGGCGGGCGCGACGGCCCGCAAGCTGCAGAAAATGGGATACCTACGGAAGAAGCCGATCCGCTCCCTCACGGTGAAAGACCTCATCGCCCTCCGCGCCGAGATCTTCGCTCGTCCGGGCCCGATGGTGCGTCGGTTCGGGCCGCTCTTTCACCAGCTGGTGCTGCTCCACCTGCATCACGCGCAGGAACGGCTCGAGACGCAAGGGGTGTCGCCGTTCCTCCAGTACCTCGACCGCGTCGAAGGGAAGCCGAAGCCGAGCCGGGGCGACGTGGCCTTCCTCAAGCTCGCCGAGGTCGTGCGGGCGCGCGCCGAAGCCCGAGCGTACCTCGAGCAGACCAAGGAGCCGTCCCACCCGAAGCTCGACGCGCTGGTCGGGTTGGTGCGGACCACGATGGAGCGGGCCCAGGACCATCCGCCCCGGGTGCTCGTCTTCGCCCAGTATCGCGACACGATCCAGGGGATCCAGTCGCTGCTCGAACTCCAAGGCTGGACGGTCGGCCGGTTCGTGGGCCAGGCGACCCGCGACGCCGACGACCCCGGCATGAACCAGAAGGAGCAGGGCCGGGTCCTCCAAGGGTTCCGCGACGGGCGGTTCCCCTTGCTGGTCGCGAGCAGCGTGGCGGAGGAGGGCCTCGACGTCCCCGACGTCGACCTGGTCGTGTTCTTCGAGTCGGTGCCGAGCGAGATCCGGGCGATCCAACGGCGCGGCCGGACCGGACGCACGTCCCTCGGTCGGGTCGCCGTGCTCTTGACCCGCGAGACCCGGGACGTGCAGTACCAGCAGGCGGAAGTGCGGCGGGAGAAGGCGATGAAACGGATCGTTCGACGGCTGTCGGCCGAGGCACGAAAGCGCGGGTCCGGCGGAGAATCCCCCGCCGGGACGTCCGCGCGCGGGGGCGCCTCCGAACGCCCGGAAACCTCGGTATAAAGATTGGTAATCCGTGCTACGTCGTGCATGTCGGTCGGCGAGGCTAAATAACGGAGTCCGGGTCGAACGACCCAAGGTGGCGATGGGCCTCGTCGCGGCGCTCGCAGCTAACCTCGGATTGGCCACGCTCACCCTGATTTCGGTCGCGCTGACGATCTACCTGCTCTACGTCATGATCCACCCCGAGAAGTTCTGAGGGGGGTGGAGACCCTTGGTCGATCTGCAGTCCCTGTGGGACGTCGTCCTCGTCGTCGCGCTGATCGTGGCGATCGCCCCGTGGTTCGGGGCGTATCTCGGGAAGGTCTACCTGAACCGCCCGGTCTTCGGAGACGCGGTGCTCGCGCCGCTCGAGCAGGCGGCGTACCGCCTGATCGGGACGTCGCCGCGTCGCCAGATGCGACCACGCGAGTACATGTTCGCGGTCCTGCTCCTCAACGGCGGCGTCTTCGCGTTCCTCTTTCTCTACTTCTTCTTCCAGAACCTGCTTCCGCTCGACGCGACCGGCGTCTCGGGGTTCTCCTGGGACCTCGCGTTCCACTCGGCCGCGAGTTTCACGACCAACACGGACTTCACGCACTTCACCAACGAGTCGCAGATGTCGATGGGCTCGCAGCTCATCGCCTGGCAGCTCGCGATGTTCACCTCCGCGGCGACCGGTCTCGCGGTCGCGGCGGCGATGATCCGCGGTTTCATCCGCAAGGACGGGACGGTCGGGAACTTCTACGTCGACATGGTCCGCAGCATCACCCGCGTCCTCCTGCCGCTCTCGACCGTCTTCGCGATCCTGCTCGTCCTGATGGGGGTCCCCGAGACGTTCACGAACTACGTCGTCGCCCACCCGATCACGGGCGGGATCCAGTGGATCTACCTCGGGCCGGTCGCCTCGTTCCAGTCGCTCTCGCTGGTCGGGACGAACGGAGGAGGGTGGTACAGCGCCAACGCCTCCTCGCCGCTCGCGAACCCGACCGCCGTCTCGAACCTGTTCTGCGTCGGGATCATGATGCTGATCCCGTTCTCCACGCCGTTCGCCTTCGGGCAGATCATCCGCCGCCGCGGCGAGGCGTGGCCGTACATGGGCACGATCGTGATCATCTTCGCGATCGCGCTCGGCCTCTTCATCGCCTACCAGGCGGTCGCGAACCCCGGGCTCGCGTCCGTCTCGGGCCTCGGGGTGTCGACGAACGGCTACCCGGTCGGTCAGGAGACCCGGTTCAGCCTCCCCGAGGCGTCGCTGTTCCAGGTCGTCAGCGTCTACT
>JASHUL010000100.1 GCA_030039995.1 Thermoplasmata archaeon | reverse complement strand
TACTCTTCCGGGCTCAGGTCCGCCGGCCCGCTCGCCCACGCCCCCGCACAGACGGCGTGGGAGCCGAGCACGTACGGCTCCGACAGGATCAGCTCGCTCGGTTCCTTCCGGGGGTCCACGCCCTGCGCCGCCCACGTCACGGCCTGCCCCACGGTCATGTTGAGGAACGCTTCCCAGGCGACCGTCTCCTTCTCGGGCGAGTCGATCGCCCGCTCCGTGTGCATCAGGATCGGGCCGCGTCCCTCCTGGATCTCCCGCAGCATGAGGTCGTTCCGCAGGCAGGTCGGGAGTGGGGTCGCGTCGGCGTAGGCGCCGACCCGCTCCCGGAGTCCGGGCCGTCGGGCGACCTCGTAGTTTTCGCCGGCCGAGTTGGTGGCGACCGCCTTCAGGTAGAGGAAGAACGCTCCGACCGGCCCGTACCCGTCCTTGAATCGGGTGACGACGAGCCGGTTCTCCATCTGCGTCATCTCGGCCCCCACGCGGATCAAGAGCGCGTAGGCCGAGCCCGTCGACCAGGGAGGGTACCATGTCCGCCCCCAACCCTCACCCGCCGACCGGGGACGGAACAGATGGGAGGCGCCACCGGCGGCGACGATCACGACCCGCGCGCGATAGACGTGAAAACGCCCGTCGCGGACCGAGAATCCGACGGCGCCCGCGACCCGCTTCGGGTCGTCCCGGGCCCGAAGCAGATGCGTGATCAGCACGTGCTCGTCGACCTGGCTCGCGGCGGCGCGCGCGGCCTCCGCGATGATCGGCTTGTACGACTCGCCGTGGATCATCACCTGCCATCGCCCCTCACGCACGTACTTGCCGGTCTTGGGGTCGGTGAAGATCGGCAGGCCCCACTCCTCGAACAAGTGGACCGACGAGTCGACGTGGCGCGCGATGTCGTAGACGAGATCCTCGCGGGAGAGTCCCATGAGGTCGTTCCGGACGTACCGTACGAAATCCTCCGGACGATTCTCGTCCCACCGCATTCCCATGTAGCAGTTGATCGCGCTGAGTCCCTGCGCGACCGCGCCGCTTCGCTCGATCGCGGCCTTCTCGACGAGCACGACCTTCAGGTCGCGCCCCCAGTACCGGGACTCGAACGCCGCTCCGCAACCGGCGAAGCCGCCGCCGACGATCAGAACATCACAGTCGACGACTTCGGCCGCCGACGGTACTCCGTCCTCCATCCCCACCGTCCCGGGATCGCTACGCGCCCGCGGTCACGGCGACGGTCGGAAGGGCCTCGATGGCGAGGTAGTCGGGCTCGAAGGCGAGAAGCTCCCCCGCGACGACCTCGGCGGTCGGTGGAGGTTCCGTTGCCGGGGAAGCGATCGACTTCCACTTCCCCTTGCGAATCGGGAAGTCGAACTGCTTCTCCGTTCCGTCCCGCATGCGGATGGTCCAATAGATCCGGTCGGTCGTTCGGTTCGGAACGACGCGGTGTCCGAGCGGCGCGAAATCGGCGTAGCCCCGGACGTCGATCGCCCCCTCAGGGCACGCCTTGACGCACGCGAAGCATTCCCAGCACATCGACGGTTCGATGTTGTACGCCCGACCCTGGTGAGGGTCGATGTGCATGATGTCGGAGGGGCAGACGTCGACGCACTGCATGCAGCCCTTGCACTTCTCGGCCGCCACGAACGTCGGCATTTTGCTACGAACGGCTCCTCGGTGGGAGCGCGAGCCGGGTCGCGGAACAAAAGGTTTTCCCGGGCGACCCGAGGGCCCGCACCCGGTGCGGCCCGGCGGGCGGCCTCACGACGGTCGGCGCGCCCCGGCGACTTTCGACGCCAACTCCGAGTCGGTCGACGCGGCCGCGTGGGCGCATTGCGCGTGCTCTCGGAACCTTGTCTCCAGCTCGGCGAGGGGACGAGCCCGGAGCTCCCACTCACATGCGAAACCCAGGTCTCGACACGCGAGGGACCAGCGTACCTCGGACCCGCTCATCGTCATGCCGAGGCTACCGTGAACCGTCGGCGTACATGACGTGGTGTCTCGAGCTCGTCGACGATCGCGACGGCGTAATCCTCCGCCGAGATCCGACTCTCGCCCTTCGCGTCGACGAGCAGTTGCTCGCCGCCCGCGCGGTACCGACCGGTGCGTTTTCCGGGCTCGATGAGCGCCGCGGGCGATACGACGGTCCACTCCAAGTCCGGTTCCTGTCGATAGATCGAAAGTGCCTCTCGGTGAGCGTCCGCGACCGGCTTCCATTCCTTCGGAAAGTTCGGGGTGTCCGCAAGTTCGACCCCGGGGGAGACCTCGAGGCTCCCCGCGCCGCCGACCACCACCAGCCGATGGACGCCGCCCCGGCGAAGTCCCTCGAGCAGACCGCGAGCGGCTCCGAGCAGAATCGTCGCCGACTGTCCTTCGCGGGGGCCGATCGCCGAGACGACTGCGTCCGCGCCTCGAACCGCTTCGGCCACACTCGTGGGATTGGTGACCTCGGCGACCACGTTCACCGTGCCTCCCCGCGGGGACGCCGCCTTGGCACCAAGTTGGGTCACGACGCGGACCGTGTGGCCTCGATGCGTTAGCTCGGAAGTGATCCGGCGACCGAGATTGCCGCTGGCACCGAACACGACGACTCTCATCCGCTTCCTTCGCCAGCGACGAGGTCGAAGCCCGTATTTGAGCTCCGAAGCTCCGACGTCGGCCGCGCCGGCCGGAGCTCCCATCGGGCCCCGAGACGAAGTTCGGAAGCGGGGAACGCGCACCGTCGGCACGCCCGGGACAATCGAGGTCGACATCTTCGGGAGGTCGCGCAAACCTAAGTCGGACCGCAGGTTGAGGGTCGTACGATGACCGCCGTATCGCCCCGAGATCCGTCGTTGGGGGCGCCGGCGGAGGCCGCCACGGGACGTGCCATCACGCACGCGGTGTACTTGACCGGGGGACTCGTGTTGCTCGCCCTCGGGGTCTGGCAGCTCGCAGATGCCCTAGGGCTGGTCGTTCAGTGCGCCACAAGCAACACGGCGTGTTCCGTCGGACAGATCTACTCGGGGGCAGCGCCTGCGTTCGTTGCTGGAGTTGCGTTTCTGGTGGTCTCCGCGGTCCTGTGGGAGCGCGCCCAGCGCGCGCTCTGACGGTTTCTCCGGCCCGTCGAGCCCCGTCGGGCGCCGGGGTGCACGAGGAGGGCATCGTCGGGGAGATAGCCCGCGCGTCGAACTCACCGCGAAGGTCGGAGTCCACAGAGTAAGTAGAAGTCGACGTCGCGCTGCCGGCGTAGAACGAACCAGCTCGGTCGCGGCGAACAGGACGCGAGCGCGCTCGTGATATCGGGGTTAGGGGGCCGAACTCCCAAGCCGGAGGCGACAACCGAACCGAGCCGGACGCCGGCCAAGAGCGCGGACTGCTGCGAGGATTCCTCCCCACTAGCGCCGCCTTCGAATCCTGGCGGCGATCCGATCGCGTCCTCACCGGCCGACGGTGTCGCCGGAACGCGTCACGGACACCCCTCGGCGTAGTGAAAAGGACCGCAGCTCGCGCACCGCGCGAGCCGCCGCGAAGAGGTTGGCTTGTCTGAGGGGCATCGAGCGACGTAGCGGTCGGCGACCGTGCGGAACTGCTTTAGGAGCGATGCTGTGCTGAGGGCTCCGGCACGGAACATCTCTGAGGGGCGGGCCCGTAGCTTAGTTTGGCTGGAGCACCCGGCTGATAACCGGGAGGTCGTCGGTTCAAATCCGACCGGGCCCATCGCTCTCCCTCCGCGATACGGAAGTTCGTACGATGCGCACTTCTTGCACGGCGAAATGGAATCTTGGACAAAGACTAAAGTAGTCGCTTGCGAGGCGGTCAGCAGCATCTGCGCTTATCGTCACAGGGAAGTGAAAGTGAGGATCCACCCCGATGGCCCGCGTACGGCAGCAACAACTCATTCGCCCGCCTCAAACTTCATCAAGTTTTTTCGCGCGCTCGGCGTCGCTCGTTCGTCCGGTTAGGGCCCGGTTCCGCATCGGACGAGGCGGCGCGCGCCTCGGGCTTCTCTTCCTTTCACTGATCGTGCTCGCGCTGTTGATGAGCAGCTGGTCGGCCTCGCTGGGACCGACGGCCCGTGCATCCGACACGCCTCCCGACGTCTCCTCGGCGCCCGCGGCCGCGTCGTACCTCTACTACAACGGCACGATCTCGGGCGACGGAGGAACTCAGACGACGTACGTTCCCGCACCCGCGAACGGGACCGTCTGGGACCTCGTGAGCGCGAAGATCACGATCACGGCGAGCAGTCCGGTGGGCTCGTCGCAGAACTCGTATCTGTACGACTCCACGTGCACGGCCCTCGACGTCTCGCCGGCCCCGTCGGCCTGCTCCGGTGTGTACGGCCCCAACGTCGACGGGATCGTGAACGATGTGATGGACCCCGGTCAGGACGGAACCACGGTAGGGGAGGGAGGGTATGCGTCGAGCACCCCCGCTGGCGTCGCGGTGTACACCCACTTCGAACAGACCATCCACCTGAACCACGACATGTTCCTCAGCTTCGGGGCCGACCTCTCCACGCATGTCTACTCCACCTACTACCTTGTCTTCGACCCGGAGGTCGGCGACTATCCGTCCGTGGCGTTCTACCGGTGGAGCGACGCGGTCAAGCCGTTGAGCAGTACGCCGAAGACGGTCACGCTGCCGAGCCCTCCCACGGGGTACTACTACCGCGCGGAGATCGCCGTCGCGAGCATCGACCTGAGCAGCGATCCGGGACCGACGCGGTCGGCCGAGATCCTCGAGGAGCCGGCCGGAACGGTGCTCGCGTTGATCGACGACTGGACGGTCCGGGGCACCGGCGTCACGGAGGCCGCCTGCGGAGGTTACTCGTCCAGCCAGACCTGTCCGAGCGACCCCACCGGGACGGCGACCATCTGGGACGACCAGGTCATCGTCAGCGCCGGTCAGTCGATCGAAGCGCGGTTCGTCGGGGTGTCGGGGGACACGGGCGTGTTCGCGGTCGTACTGACCGAATATCCCGCGGCGCCGGCCGCTCCGACGGGACTCTCGGCCACCTCCTCGACCTCGTCGTCCCTCACGTGGTCGTGGACGAATCCGGGAGGAGACCTGACGAGCAACGTGTTCTTGTGGGAGGCGGGCTCGACCTGCACGTCCCCGACCAAGGTCAGCCTCGAAGCGGTCGCGGATGCGTACACCCTCGGGTCTCTCGCCTCCGGTACGGAGTACTGCGCGTACGTGGAGGCGGTCAGCGCCGGAGGCACCTCGCCCGCGTCCGCGGCGGCCACGGGATGGACGACCCCGACCACCGTGCCCGCGGCTCCCACGAACGTCTCCGCTACCCCCACGAACTCGACCGAGATCCAGCTGTCGTGGACCAACCCCAGCGGTCCGTTGACCGCCGATTACGTCGAGCAGTTCGCGGTCGCGAACTGCTCGGGGACACCGTTCGTGCTGGACGTGGGGGCCGTCGCGACGTCGTACGGGGTCACCAATCTCACGGCCGCGACGAACTACGGCTTCGAAGTCGGCGCCGCGAACGTCGTTGGAGAGGGTCCGCCGTCCGGCTGTGTTGGGGCCACGACCGGTGTCGGCGCTCCCTCGGCCCCGACCAACCTCACGGCCAGCGCGGTCTCGTCCGACGCGATCGCCCTCGCTTGGACGAACCCGTCGGGCGTCGTGACGGACGACGTGGTCTATACGTTCGGCGGGGCGGGTTGCACCGGTGTCGGCATCAGCACGGACCTTGGGTCGGTCGAGGTGAATTTCACCAGCACGGGACTGTCGGCGATCACCACCTACAGCTACGAGGTCGCCGCCTCCAACTCGATCGGAGAGGGACCGGTGTCCGGGTGCGCCGCGGCGACGACCAGCGGAGCGGTGGGTCAGAACAACTCGACGGTCCTCGAGCTGACGGTGACCACCCCCTTCGGGGACTCGGTATCGGGCATCGTCGTCGAGATCGAGGTGGCGACCGGTGTGCAGAACCTATCGATCGTCCTCGGCCCGACCAACGACTCGGGGAACGCCACCTACACCGGACTTCCGACCGGAACCACCGTGACCAACGCGTCGTTGATGGGTCAGAACGACACGATGAACAGCTACACCGTGACGGCCAACACCACCGATGTCGTGCAGGTCCTCGTGGTCGTGACCCCGGTGCCGTCCGACGCGAACAACACCACCGGGAACACCTGGGTGCAGTTCACCGAACAGGGATTACCCGCCGGCTCGACCTGGTGGGTCTCCGTCACCGGACCCGAGACCGAGAACCTCACGTCCTCGGGAACGAGCATCAACCTCGACCTGGAGAACGGGACGTACCAGTTCGTCATCGGTTCGAACTCGTATCTGAACGCGAGCCAGCCGTCGGGAGAGCTCGACGTGCCGAACGCGCCCGCGACCCTGCCGGTGAACTTCACGAACTTGCCGGCAGTGACCTCGGGGTCGTCGCCCGGCGGGCCGGGACTCACCTCGGCCCAGCTCTGGCAGACCGTCACGTTCGCGGTCGTTGCCGTGGGGCTCTCGGGGGCGCTGGTGTTGGGGACGTACCTCTCCGCACGGCGTCGGACGGCCCGGGTACTGCGACGCCGCGCTCGCGCGCGCGGCTCCGAGGACGCGGCGTCGTTCCTGGGTTCGGCCCGGTTCCCGGGGCCCGGTGCGCCGGCGATCGGTCCCGAGGGCCGGCCGACCCCCACGCTTCAGGAGGCCCTGGCGGCTCCGTTCGAGCTCCTTCACGACGGCAACTTCGAGTCGATGGAACGCACGGTTTCGACGGGCGGACCTCGCGCCGAAAGATGGGCGGTCCCCCGGTTCCTGAGCGCCCCCGCGGGTTGGGCCCTGCGACAGGTCGTCACGACCGCCCGCGGGAGCCTTTCGCTGTTCCGCGCTACGACCGTATGGGTTCGGGGCCGGTACACCGCGTTCGCGCGCTGGGTCCGAAGTCGCCGCTGATCGACGGACAGCCGGCTTCCTCTACGGTCGGCCCCTCCGTCGCGACGCTGGTCGGTCGCGTTACGGGGACGGAGGGGGTCGCGGCGGCTCGTTGAGGGAGAACAGGTTTCCGTCGGGGTCCTGAAACGTCGCGGAGGTCCCCCACGGATACGACTTCGGAGGCTGGGGAAAATCGACACCCCGGGAGTGCAACTCTTCGTACGTCTTTCGGCAATCTGCCACGCGGAGGACGAGCGGAGGAGCGCGGCCCGGGGCCCACTGCTTCGACCACTCTTTCTGCGCCGGGTCGGTCGCGGAGCCGACCTCCCAGAGCGCGAGCTCCAGCTCCTGACCGCGGGGACCGACGCTCACCCAACGGTAGCCACCGGGGAGCCGGGCGTCGGTCTTCCGCTCGAAGCCGACCTTCTGCTCGAAGAACTCGAGGGACCTCGCTTG